>DAOQPR010000397.1:0-2953 GCA_035333265.1 Anaerolineales bacterium | reverse complement strand
CGTGGAAACTGTTTGGGCAATGTGTAAACAGGCTTCGGCCAGGTTGGAGGCGTAGGTTGGGGTGCCTATTTGGTCACTTGGTACACGTACTTTTTGATTCGCTCTTAATGATTTTATCAATCGTATGACGAAGTTCTTTTCCTGATTTTCCCATCCGTATACAACGGTGGTACGCAGGATCAAATAGTCGTTGCAGAATGAAGTAATGTGATGTTCAGCGTAGACTTTTTGGCTTCCGTATTTGCAAATGGGATTGGGTGTGTCTTCTTCGGTGTATGGACCATGTTTGCCGTCGAATATGTAATCGGACGAAAAATAGATCAGTTTTGCATGGGCTTGATTTGATGCTTTAACAACATGCTGGGTGCCAAGGACATTGATGAGGTAGGTTTGGTCTGGTTGTGATTCGCAGTAATCTACGTTGGTTGCAGCAGCAGGTAGAAAAATGTGAGTTGGTCTGGCCTCTATAATCACTTGTTCAACCATCGATGGGTTGGTGATATCCAATGCTATGGAGCCCTGAGTAGGATGACCATGATGTGTGGCTGTGCAAGGTATGTTTTGACGTTGCAGGGCATTCATAAGATGCCCGCCCACCTGGCCGGAGGCTCCGATGACCAATGCTTTCATCGGTGGATCAGATCCCATTTATATGGAATGTGATTATTGATTGGATCCATGCGCAGGATCTCGTCTGGGTGGTGGGGGATGGTGGCGCAATTGGCGACAATGGCTTGAGTGGTTCCAATCCCTTTGAAGCCATTCCATACTTTCGGGGGCACATGGACAAGTACATAATTCGATTCGCCAATGAATAATTCCATTAATTCGCCGTGCGTGGAGGAGCCTTCGCGGTCGTCATAAAGAACGAGTTTGATCATGCCAGAGACAACGGCATAGTTTAAGGTCATTTCCTTATGGTAATGCCAGCCTTTGATGACCTCAGGATAAACAACCGAGAAATAGATCTCACCAAATCGTTCAAAATTTGGTGAATCCTCCCGAAGCATGTGCATGATCTTGCCACGCTCATCGGGTATCTGTTTCAGCGGATGGATTTGCACGCCCTCGATCATGCCGTGACCCTTCCACCTGTTTGGTTTGCGGAGGTTTCTTTTCCAACTGGCTCAAAATGTGGAATATGCCAGACCTTCAGCTTATGAAACATATATCGGATAAGCACCCAAAGAATTCCGAAACCATAAACGACACTGTGTCTAAAATTAATCGAGGAGGCTTCAGGAAAATAGCGCGTAACAATGGGCACCTCACGAAAGAACAAATTGCAGGACATGCCCTGCGCGATGATCTCTGTATCAAAGACAAAATTATTCGAGTTCTTTTCGAATTGAACAGTTTCGAGGTATTTACGGGAATAAGCCCGGAACCCGGAATGGATTTCGGTTAAATAACGTTGAAAGATAAGATTCGCCGCCGCGGTCAGGAAGATATTGGCATTGTATTTCCAAACGGGCATGCCGCCTTCGAGTGGATGCCCGCCCAACATGCGTGAGCCAAAAACCGCATCCGCTTCACCCTGAATGATGGGCCTGACCAGCGCAGGGATGACCTTGGCATCATACTGATGATCCGGGTGGAGCATGACGACAATATCGGCGCCATCGGCAAGGGCGGTTTTATAGAGGGTCTTTTGACTGCCGCCATAACCGCGATCCACTTCATGTTCTATCACTTTCAAACCGGCTTCCCGTGCCAATTGTGGAGTTCCATCGCGGGAGGCATTATCGACAAGAATGATATGTTTTTTGAAATCCACAGGGATTTCATCCAACGTTAGATGCAGGGTTTTGGCAACATTCCTTGCAGGCAGGCAAAGAATGATTTTTTTTTCTTCACTTTCAGACATTAGGCTCTCCAATATAATGTTTTATTTAATATTGATTTTTATGACTTCATGCAGAGACTCGCTGACAAAATCGAGCATTTCACTCGTCAGGCCGGGGTACACCCCAAGCCAGAAAACATTGTTCATGATGAAGTCAGAATTTTCCAATGGGGCGGCAACACGATGCGGGATATTTTTATACGCAGGTTGACGAGTGAGATTGCCGCCAAAAAGCAAGCGTGTGCCGATCTTGCGGCTTTCGAGGAATTGCACAACCTGGTTGCGGTTGATCCCTGCACCCGGGCGCACAGCCAGCGGAAATCCGAACCAACTTGGGTCACTGTTCGGTGTCGCTTCAGGCAGGATGAAGAAGTCCTGCAAATCCTGTAAGCCCTTGTGTAAATGGTAAAAATTCTCGCGGCGAGTTTGAACAAAGCCAGGTAATTTTTGAAGCTGTGCCACACCGACCGCGGCTTGCATGTCAGTCGCTTTTAAATTGTAGCCGATGTGCGAGTAGATGTATTTGTGATCGTACCCATAGGGCAGGTCGCCGAGTTGATGTTCAAAGCGTTTGCCGCAGGTATTGTCCTTGCCGGGTTCGCACCAGCAATCCCGTCCCCAATCGCGGAAAGACTCAGCCAGCTTTTTCAACGCAGGTGTATCGGTCAGGACAGCACCGCCTTCGCCCATGGTAATGTGATGGGCGGGATAAAAACTTACCGTTGCCATTTGCCCAAAGGTGCCAACATTCCTGCCTTGATACGTCGCCCCGACAGCATCACAACAATCTTCCACCAACCACAGATCGTGTTGCTTGGCGAATTCTGTTACCACCGCCAGGTTGAACGGATTTCCCAACGTATGTGCCAGCATAATGGCGCGAGTCTTTTCAGAGAGCGCGGTCTCAAGTTGTTCGATGTTCACGTTATATGTTGGGACGTGAACGTCAATGAACACGGGTACGAGATTGTTTTGGATGATCGGATTCACCGTGGTCGGAAACCCAGCTGCCACGGTGATCACTTCATCACCTGGTTTTAGCGCACGTTCGCCCAGCGTGTGTGATGTCAATGTGGTTAATGCCACAAGATTTGCCGATGAACCCGA
>DAOQPR010000396.1:0-2999 GCA_035333265.1 Anaerolineales bacterium | reverse complement strand
CTTGAACGCAAGGTCACGCGTGGTGTGATCGCAGAGATCCAACTCCCCAGGGACGCGAGTCTGCTGGCTGGGAAAGTACGCGAAGAGCTTGGCGAATTGCATGGGCGCGCCCATATTGCCGCCATGCCATGGGAATCAGGGGACGATACCTCGGATCGGGTCAAAGCCGAATGGGTGGTAAAAGCTAAAAAGGGCAGCAAAGTAAAATTAACCGCCCATCACGAGCGCGGCGGGGGAATCCATACTGAGGTAGCGTTACAATAAACATTGCTTGTACTATGATAAAAAGGCAGGGCAATTTTCCAATTGCCCTGCCTCCTGAGAATACGCCGAATTCTTGGGAACAACAAATTTTGAAAGGAGGAAAGCCCATGAACTAAGGAACATCCCCCACTCCCTGTTCGTCATTTGGATAACGCCGAAAGTCCAAAATCTAAACGGAGGATAAAATGAAATCACAATTCACCTTACCAACCCTGCTCATTTTGTTGGGAGCAGCGGTCCTGAATGCTTGCGGAGCAGGTGCAGCCGCAACCGAATCACCGGCTTATGTGGAAGAGAATTACGCCATGGAAGCTGCTGCCACCGAGGCTGCACCAGCCATCGAAGAAGCGCCCCCCGCACCAGAAGCTGATTCCGCTTCAGGACTTACTGAGGGGTCGGTCTACGAAACAGGAATAGATGGCAACCTGACACTCACCACCCACCTTGTCATCAAATCTGCTGAAATGCGCCTGTTGGTCGAAGACAGCAATGTAGCCATCGATCGTCTCACTCAAATCGTGGGAGATACTGGGGGATACATTATCAGTTCAAATGTTTGGAATCAGACGCATTTGGACGGCATTAACTACAAATATGCCACATTCACAATCGGAGTGCCGGTCAATCAATTTGAGCGCGCGCTCAATCGGCTGCGGGGGATTGCCATTCAAGTAGTCAACGAGAACGCTTCCGGTGAAGATGTAACAGATCAATATGTGGATCTGCAATCCCAGCTTACCAACCTTGAAGCAACACGTGACCGCATCAAATCTTTTCTTGAGCAGTCTCAAAATGTGGATGAGGCTCTACGCATTAACCAGCAACTTTCCGAAATCGAGCGTCAGATCGAAGAAATCAAAGGTCGCATCAACTACCTGCAGGACCGCTCTGCGTTTTCCACGATCCTCGTCAATATCGATCCCAAGCTGCCTGAGGTCATCCCTCCTACAGTCATCCCAACTTCCACACCCGAGCCAGAGACATGGAGGCCAGAAGAAACCGCAGGGAATGCCTGGAAGACTCTGACCAGTGCCTATCAAAACATCATCGATATCCTAATCTGGTTTTTTGTGGTGCTTGTCCCCATTTTTGCCCCGCCAGTCATCATCGTTTGGGCGATTCTTAAATGGGTAATGAGAAAACCCAAGAAACCTCAGCAATAAAATAAAAAACCGCCGGGTTTACGCCCGGCGGTTCCTCTTTATATATCACAGGTTGAGAATCGCGCTTTTTTACACGCGGATGCGCCAGAGATCCATCATCTTATCAAAGCCGCGAATCTCGCCCTGAAAGCGAATCACTGAGTTGGGAGCGGCATTCTTCTCAAGAAATTCCATGATTTCAGGGTCATAGCGGATCGCCTCTGAAAAGATCACCTCCCCACCCTGCGAAAAGTTCGGCAAACGGGCGGCAATATTCACCGTGGAGCCGAAATAATCGAGCCGGTCATTCAGGTTAACTACAATACATGGCCCATGATGAATACCCATCTTAATGGTCAATGGCGGAACGCCGCGGGCGGTCAATTCCTTTTGCACGTTCCAAACTGCGCGGACTGCAGAAACCGGCTTGCGGAAGGCCGCCATCACTGCATCTCCCATCGTCTTGACGACTGAACCACCCTCTGCCGCCACAGCCTGTTCGAGAATATCAAAGTGCTCGCGCACACGTCCAAATGCCGAAGCATCCCCGATCTCGCGATATAGCTTCGTGGAATTACGCAGATCGGTAAACATTAACGTCAGAGAGCCAACCGAAATCTCCTCTCCAACCCGCAACACTTCGCTTGAGAACAAATCCCGAAAAGCCTGCAGGGTGGTCACATCCACCGCGGTGGCAGCCTGGTCAGACCAGGTCACACGTTCCATCTGGAAGTTTTGAGTTACATTCGAATCGTTGATCAGGCGAATTTGCGGAGAAAGACCGATCTTCAAAATTTCCCTGCTCCAGCCAAGCTGATCGGCATGGAAATCCATGCTGCCAGGCCCATTGCCATCCGCCATTAGCATCTGAAAACCTTCCAGCCCTGAAGCGCTTAACCGATACCGACCTTCCATTAAAATCGTGGAAAGCGGAAGCTGCTCATGCGGCGGCACTAATAGAGAAAAAACAATATGCGGTTGTCTCTGCGGGCTGCCTACGCAAAACTCAATGGAGGTGTCCACTTCTCGCACCGATGGATTCGGGCGAAAGATAACCTCCACATTATGGTCAAAGTTCACATCGAAATCGATCTGACAGGTATTGCAATGCGAACGTCCATGCAGGTCGGCCAGGCTGCGCCGGTCTTCGGCCACGCCGCGGCATTCAGGGCAAAGCAAATCCCAATACATATCCAATAGCCCTTCACGGGTGCCGCGTAAAAAAGTTTCCAGCACGGTACGCCGGGGAAGATTCCAGGCATCGGCCAGGGCGTAAGGCCTCATACGTTGAATGGAAATATCATCCGCCCGGTGAATAAAATCATACAGGCGGTCGAGGGTCACCCCATCTGCGCCATTTCCGCGCAGACGGTCATCCAATAATTTAAATCGAGTATGCCCGGAAGTGGATAAATGTCTGCCGGTCGCAATACCCAGAGTAGGGTCCGGGCGGGAGGCGATACGGTCATAGGCTTTAAATGCATCGGCAAATTTTTTGGCACTATAGATTCCGATACCAAACGGGATGGCAGCATCCCCCAGAATATTGCGCGGCTTGGCCCATACTTCATATTCAATACGTGTGCCTGACGG
>DAOQPR010000395.1:0-3000 GCA_035333265.1 Anaerolineales bacterium | reverse complement strand
AAGTTATGGATTCCGCTGATCGAGCCTCTATTAACCCGGCACACGTTGGGGCAAAGCATTTTGCGTTTATTCAGTTGGTTGAGAATTATTTTTACGATAGTGTTTGGCGAATTGTTTGATTTCTTTTTACGAAGGAATACCATGGAACGGCGGGCAGCCCGTTTTCGCCGTGCATTGGAGCAGGCAGGCGGCACGTTTGTGAAGCTGGGTCAGCAAATGGCAATGCGGGTTGACCTGTTGCCTTGGGCATATTGTATGGAACTTTCCAAGATGCTGGATCGGATGAAGCCGTTCGCGACAGAACAGGCGTTGGAAGCGGTTGAGCGAACGGTTGGGCGGCCCTGGCAGGAGATCTTTTCTGTTTTTGATCCTACACCTGTTGGTTCAGCGTCTCTTGCGTGTGTGTATCAGGCGGTTTTGAAAGATGGCACAAAAGTGGTTGTAAAGGTGCGGCGTCCGGGCATCAAGGAGATTTTCATGGCAGACCTTCAAGTGTTGGATTGGTTTGCCGGGCTGGCTGAGTTCCTAACCCTTATGCGCCCTGGGTACACTCACAAATTACGCATGGATTTACGTGAGATCCTCATGGAGGAGTTAGACTTTCGGCGTGAGGGACGTTACGAGGATATTTTCAGAAGAAATGCCAAAAAGACGGGCTGGAAATTTTTTACGGCGCCGCGGGTTTATTTTGAGTTATCTGGCGAAGAAGTTTTGGTTCAGGAATTTGTTTCAGGGCTTTGGCTTTGGGAGGTGATTGCGATCACGGAACAAAGGAATGCCAAGGGTCTTGCCATGTTGCGCGAGATGAACATCGACCCGAAGGTTGTGGCCCGGCGAATCCTTTTGGCCTTTTTTTGGAGTGCAGATGAGCATGTATTTTTCCATGCTGACCCGCATCCTGCAAATATTCTGGTTTGTCCAAATAATGAAATCACCTTTATTGATTTCGGGAGCTGTGGGAGTTTCAACGATCAACAAAAAGTGGCTTTGGAGCAGATGGTGCTTAGCATGAAGAATCAGGATGTGGATGCCATGACACGCGCCTCTCTGAGTCTGATGGAACCCTTGCCGCCAGTGGATGTTCCTGCCCTGGTGGGACAATTGCAGGAGGAGTATATGCGTGTCCTCCATACGTTTAACACTCCTGCTGAATATACCCAATATTGGGAGCGCAGTTCTGCAAGGCAATGGTTCGTGTTAATACGGGTTTCGCAAAAATTTAACCTTCCCATGAACCTGCATATGCTCCGCATGATCCGCGCGACATTGCTTTATGACTCAATTGTCCTTCGACTGGATAATCATTTGGATCGTTATGAGGAATACACTCAATTCATGAAGGTTCGCGCTCATTTGGTCAAACGGAAATGGCGGAAAAGATTGAAAAATAATGCCGGAGATGGGGTTTTCTTAAGTGTTGAAGATTTTGGAAATTCCTTCAATGATCTGATGATTCGTGCGCAAACTATTTTGAGCAAGCCAATCGTCAACCTCGGCTCGACTGTGAATAAATGGATCTTTACAGCCAGCGTATTGAGCCGTATGGGCGGGCGTATATTGATCGTTTCAATAGCATTTTTGGGAATTTTTGCCTTGTTGCATACTGTACAAGGTGAGCTGGTATCGTTTGTGGAAACACTAAAACAGGTTGTTCAAAACAGGGTTTATCAGGCTATCATCATTGCCGGTCTGTTATTCAATAGCCGCCTTATTCTGACACGTTTGCGTGACCGGGATAGTGGCCGGAATAATCAGGCATAAATATAGGACGAATAGGTCTTACCGTATTATAAATTTCAACCAACCGGAGGCGCTATGAACAGTACACAGAATCATATTCTTTTTACAGCAGGACCGCGACAAGGCGAGAAAATAGATCTTTCCGATCAGCCTGTCACTATTGGGCGTGATAAATCGGTTGAATTGCAGGTGGACTTGTCAAGTATTTCAAAAAAACATGCCCGCATTTCATTGGTGAATGGTGAATATCAGATCGAAGATCTCGGCAGCACAAACGGGACGTTTATTAATGAAGAACGCATTCAAGGCTCACGCCGATTGATGAATGGAGACCAGGTCGCCCTGGGACCTGACCTGGAGTTTCAGGTGGTTCTTCAAGCTCCAGAAAGCGAGCCGACCTTATTTACCCCATCAGTGAAACCAAAGAAACCTGTTGGGGAAGATGCAACTCTTTTTAGAGGTTCGTCCATGACTGGAGAGCCTGTTGGCGCGGTAGAACCAATCGGCCCAATCCGAAGCGATGTGACTGAATTTGGACGCCTCCCCTCTCGCCCCAATGAGACTGTTGCCTTCGAGAAAATGCCTCGAGCTCCTGTTACCCCACCTCGATTGATCATCAACGAGTCAGGTAAAGAGCCCCAAATATATACACTGACCATGGATCGCGTGCGAATCGGTCGGCAGGATGACAACGATATTGTTCTTGACAATCGGTTCGTTTCCAGGCGTCATGCCGAATTGGAAAAACGCGGGCAGGATTATTACATTCTCCCTGCACCAAATGTAAGCAACCCCCTCTTACTGGATGGGCAGCCCTTGATGGAGCCAGCCGCTTTGCATCATGGAGCCAAAATCCGCATTGGCGGCTATGCACCCGGTGAGATGATCACCATTGATTATTTGTCACCTGATTCCGAAGCAGCCTCTCAACAAAAAATTAAATTTACAGAAAACCGCCTAATGACCATTGGTCGCGATGCAAGTAATTCCATTGTATTGCCATCTCCAGGCGTTTCACGCTTCCATGCCGAGGTTGAAAAGATCGGTCAACGCTACCGGGTAAGGGATCTTCGCAGCAGTAATGGAACGTTTGTCAACGGTCAAAGTGTGACAGGGGAGACATGGGTCAACCGCGGCGACGCGATCCAAATCGGCCCCTATCGCTTTATTGTGGACGAAAATGCGTTTTCCCAATCTGACCAGAGCGAAGGCGGCGTCAGCATTGATGTGATCGGCGTCAATAAATGGGTAAATAAATCG
>DAOQPR010000394.1:0-3018 GCA_035333265.1 Anaerolineales bacterium | reverse complement strand
CAGCACAAAAGGAACCCATTCGGATCGCCATTTCGGCATGGGCGGGGGTCGAGCCAGCCGAGCTCGCCTCACAACTTGGATACTACGAAAAGCATGGAGTCGAAGTCGAAATGGTGCGTTTTTCCGCTTACAGCGATTCCATCGAAGCCCTGGTGGATGGAAATGTGGACGCCGGAATGCACACCTTGGATGACGCCATCCGCTATTTCTCCACCGGCAGGGATGTGCGCGTCGTTCTCCTGACCGATTACTCGTTCGGCGGCGATGGGCTGGTTGCACGTTCCGGCATCGAAACACTCGAAGACCTGCGCGGGAAAAAGATCGGGGTTGAAATTGGAACCGTTGGGCATCTATCCCTGCTTAAGATCCTCAAGCTGGCCGGATTTGATATTGAAGATGTAAGTGTCATCAGCATCCCCGCCTGGGAAATCCAACAAGCCATGATCAACGGCGAGATCGATGCCGGGGTTACCTGGGAACCCTATCTGACGAGTACGGCCAATACCATGGGCGGTAAAGTTTTGATCACGAGCCGCGACTACCCTGAAACGATCATCACCACCATGACGATTGACGCCGAGATCATTAAGACCCGCCCGGAAGATGTGCAAAAAGTTGTTGCCGCTTATTTCGAGGCCGTTGAATACATGAAGCAAAATCCACAAGACGCTTATGAAAGAATGGGACTGGCGGAAGGGGTAAGCGCGTCGGAGTTTGAATCGCATGTGAACGGAATTCAATATCTTGATCTTGCATCCAACCTGGATCTGTTTGGAAAGGACGGCGAAGGCCGTGCCTATACCCAGACAGAATTGATCTCGAATTTTCTTTTCGATCAACATGTGATCGACACCCTGCCGGATATTCGGCAACTTCTCCAACCGGATTTTATTCGCGCCATGGGCGGTTAATCTTGCGTTCGCTCAAAGTCAAACTAGCATTTGTATTTAGCCTGCTTGGGCTTGCAGGATTGTTCCTGTTGCTGGCCTCCATTTATTCAGTATCGGCAAGGAGCGTTATTCAGGATGCTGAAACCCGCGCCGAAGCCTTATCCGATGAGATCGTTTACAGTCTCGAAATTTTAGCCACGGAAAATGACCGCTTTGCCATGCAACGTCTGGTGGAAAAGTCGTCCACACTTGAAGGGGTTGTTCAAGTCATTGTGGTTGATACAAGTCAGACCGTTTTGGCCCATACAGACAAACAGCTTGTCGGCACACAAATCGAATCCCCGTTGTTCGAAAGTGCCCTGCATCAAAGGGCCAATATCAGTCAAACTACGAATCAACGCATCATTTATGTCCGCCCATTGCGTGGACAGGCCTACACCACCGAGTTCCTTAACGTTACCGGCGCGTTGTGGGTTGAAGTTGACATATCGCCGGTTGTTTTGCAGCTCACGCGCTCCTTCCAATTTGTAACCATGGCATCCATTGCGGTTTTGTTGATCTTTTATGCAGCCCAATATTTCATTACCAAAAAATTATTCATCGATCGCTTGGAAGAGGTAAAGACCGGCATTTCACTTTCGATCCAGCAGGAAAAGGCTTCTGCGGTTCACGTTGGCAAGACATTCGGCAGTGAGGATGAGATCAATGATTTCGCGAACACCTACAATTACCTCATCACCTCCCTGCATGAAAGCCAGGAGACCCTGAAATCTGAGCGCGACTTCGCCCTGCACATCATGGAAAGTATGGGAGAAGGGTTAACCATCACCAATGTAGACGGCCAGTTTGAATATGTAAATCCGGCCTATGCCAAAATGGTGGGGTACTCGCCTGAACAACTTTTGGGTCACACCCCAGACATGGTCACATTTTCGAATGACCTAAAGAAAAGCGATGAAGCCTGGGAACTCCGCCGCAAGGGAAAGGCTTCCTCTTATGAAGTGCGCTTACAAACAAAGGACCGTTCAGAAGTTCAGGCCCTTATCACTTCTGTACCACGCCTAAAGGATGGACAGTTTTCTGGAAGCATTGCAGTCATCACAAATATCAGCGAACGGGCAAAACTGGAGCAAATGAAGAGCGACTTCATCAACCGCGCCTCTCATGAACTTCGGACCCCGCTGACAACCGCGATCCTCATGGCAGACCTGCTCGAAGATGCCGCAGAGCAGGAAAGGGAAAAATTCACAGGCATCCTCAAGCAGGAATTGAACCGACAACGCCTATTGCTGGAAGACCTATTAATTGCAGGACGTATCGAAACGCGGGGGGTTGAGATCCATTGCGTGTGGACTGAGATCCAGCCGATCATTGATGAGGCGATTGCTTGTGTCACACCACAGGCAGATCTCCGCCAGGTGCGCATTAATAAACAAATCGTGGAAATCCTGCCAGTCATACACACCGACAGGACGGCTGTTCTCCAGATCCTCATAAACCTGCTTACAAATGCCGTGAAGTTTTCACGCCGAAACAGCTTGATATTGATCTCAGCCAACCTGGTGGAGGCATCGGTCATGATCACCGTCAAAGATTTTGGAATTGGCATTCCTGCTCAGGATCGTCCACACATAATGAGCAGGTTCTTCCGCGCTCAAAATGCAACGACCCTGGAAATTCCCGGTACAGGCATTGGCCTCTATATCATTAAAGAGATACTGGATGCGCTGGGCGGGCGAATCGAAATCGACAGCATGGAAAACCAGGGCACAACCGTAACGATTTTTCTACCGATCAATGACATGGGAAACACCCAGGATTCAACTGCTCACTAAATCCAATGACAACCCAAACAATCTTAATTTATATGTGCCGCTGATTTTTTTATTTGCATAAGAAATCTACTGTTGCGGAATTCCCATTCCTCCAGCGAGAATGACAATAACACAAACGAAGATCATAATCAGGATACTTGGAGCAAATAAGACCCCGAGCGCTGCGCCAGTTGAAATGGAATGAGCCGCCTTTAACGCACGAACATTCAGGACAATACCGTAAAAGCCAAGGATTGAAGCCAGACATTGACCCAGGAAGGGAATGATTGAAAGAAGCGAAACGATCATCGACA
>DAOQPR010000393.1:0-3022 GCA_035333265.1 Anaerolineales bacterium | reverse complement strand
TGAGCATTTGTTCAAATTCCAGACGTATGCCGGGGCCCTGGAATTTACGAATAAGGTGGCTTCCATGGCGGAAGAGGAAGATCACCATCCGTTGATCGTGCTGGAGTGGGGCAGGGTGACCGTTCAGTGGTGGACTCATACCGTGAAGGGCTTGCACAAGAACGACTTCATTATGGCAGCTAAAACGGATGAGGTGTTTTCAGCGTGATTGTGGAGGATGTGTTATGAAGCAGGGTTTTCGCGTTACTTTCATATTTCTGATGATTTCGATCCTGTTGCCCTCAAGTGTGGTGCGCGCGGATATTATGCCAGCCACGATCAAGATCGGCTCCTTTGCTACCCAGAGCGGGGCCTCTGTCGGGACGTTAACAGCCTTGAAGGTAAAAGATCAATCGGGAACTGCTGATACTCCTTCGAAATATGTTTTGTTTTCCACGCCCGGGGTTAAGTATCGCGGAACTCGAACCTTCACGCTCCCTGCCTACATTAATAGCGGAAATCTTCAATCCATCCGTTTTCGAGTCAACATTAAGGCGCCGGATTATTCCTCCCAGGCATGGATCTGGAAAATATTTGATTGGAACGCTAATTCATGGGTTTCTCTTGGTAGAAACTCCACCGCCATCCCGGATACCTGGTCGACGTTAAATTTCAATGCTGCGAGTAACCCCGGCCGTTTTTTAAATGCATCCCGGCAGGTGAAAATTCAGTTCTCCTCAAACAATGCCTCTGGAGATGCGAAGATCGACTCTGAATTCATGTTCGTTCAGTTCGATTATCAGTTTTCTGGTTGCGGCGAAAGCATTAATGACACGTATGAGTCCCAGGTCCTGACGTTGATTAATCAGCAGCGCAATGCAAACGGCGGATTACCTGCTTTATCCCGGGATACCCGGTTGGATACAGCCGCCCGCTTGCACAGCACAGACATGGCTTGTAACAATTTCTTCAGCCATACGAACCTTTTAGGCATTCCATTTGATGTGCGAATAACAAACCAGGGCTATAACTATTGGTATGCAGGGGAAAATATCGCTGCTGGATACGCGACTCCTGCAGATGTAGTCACCGGCTGGATGAATAGTTCCGGGCACAGGGCTAATATCCTAAATTCGAACTTTACGCAGATCGGGATCGGATATGCGTACTATGGCGGTTCCTCGTATGGATCCTATTGGACGACCGACTTTGCGTCCCCGGCGCCTTGATCGATCCTGGCGACCCGCTTCAACAACGAGTCGTCGTCCATTTTTTTCATGATACGCAATACAAATTTCCAATCCCCGAGCCAGCCGAGGAATCTGCCCCATAGCGATGAAGGTCCGGTGGGCGGCTTGGGTAACTCGACTGCTGAGGAGAAATCCACCAGGCGATCATCGATCTTGTATGTGTAGCGGCTGACCTGTGTAGAGTCGGTTTCTGCTGTAAGGAATGAATGGATATCCTCCCGGTTTTCCGGGGTCATCCATTGCGGCAGGTCTGAGGTGGCTTTGAAATCGCAAATGAGCGCCAGATCGCGTAATTGCGATTTATGCGTTTCTTCGAGTGTATTTTCCCGGGTGACAAAGTATTCCACATCCGGGTCAATGTGGACGAGAGGCTTTAACCATAGGCGGTGAACTACGGTACGTATGGCATTCTTTGCTCCCGGGGTAGCGAAGTTTTGAAGCAAGGTCTCATTGCGATAGTTTTCCCATTCATGCGAGACGTCCGGCCCGATGCGAATGGCATCACACAAACCCAGAGCGGGAATGATGGGGGTACCGCAAGTCAGAAAGAAAGAACCTTCTCCCATGGCCTCGCGCATATACCGCAGGCATTCGCGGTAGGCGGCTTCGCGCGGCATGTCTTTATGTCGTTCGCCCTTTAATGCGCCGCCGTACAGGAAGTCAAGTTTGTAGTAGTCAAAGCCCCAGCTGCGGACCTGTTTCATGAGCGCAACCAGCCATGAGATTACGCCAGGATGCGTCGTGTCGAGGGCGAAGAGATCCTGGCCCCAGTTGAATCCGGCTGAGGTGAGTTTCCCTTTTTCGTCACACAATAACCAGTCCTTGTGTTCACGATACAGGCGCGAAGACTTTGCAACGATCAGCGGCGCGAGCCAAAGCCCTGCACGCCTGCCAGTGGATTTGATCTTCTCTGCCAACGCTGTCATGCCTGATGAAAATTTTTCATTCGCTTCCCAGTCGCCAATATCCTGCTGCCAGCCATCATCCACTTGTAGGACATCAAAAGGCAGGCTGCCCAGTTTATCAAAGGTCTCGTATAGGATCTTTTCATCAATGGCTGTATAAAGGCTGTACCACGAACACCAGACTCTGGGGATGTGATTCTTATCCGCTCTTCCAAAACGCCTGCCCAGCTCTTCAACATACTCTCCAAATACCTGAATTTCCTGGCCGTATGCGACAAGCCATTCGATCTCATCCGCTTCACTCTGCCCTTTGAGTTGATCGCCAACCAGGAAGACGTGTGCATCTGTAGACAAAGCGCCAAGCAGAAGAATGTTCCCATCCGCAAACTCGACCGCACCCAGCCAGGAGCCATGCGGATTCTTTTCATGCACATAGGCCGCATCCGTTTGGAGTGGATGAAAGATGGCCGGCTTTTGAACGGGAAAGGGGGAGAGGTCTGTCCATGCAGCCAGGGACCAGGATTGCCACCCGTGACGGTAATAACGGATCGGGGTGGACGCCAATTTTAGGTTGATATCTTTGGCTTTAAAGGTTTGTGGTGATTTGATCTCGGAGAAGTTTATATTCATGAGCGCATCCAAAAAGATTTGAAGCATTTTACAGCATGGTTTTCGCCATAAAACCCCTTGACGGCAAATCCGCCGTAAGGTATATTCCGTGTGTCTTTTTCGGAAAAGAAGCCTAAAAACTATGTATGAATTCGACAAAACTGATATAAAAATCGTCAATTTGCTTCTGGAAGACGGACGTATGTCCGCTTCCGAGATGTCGCGCCGTATGGGGGATATTTCTGAGCGGGCTGTACGCTACCGTGTGGATCGGATGAT
>DAOQPR010000392.1:0-3023 GCA_035333265.1 Anaerolineales bacterium | reverse complement strand
ACAGGGAGGTACACATTATTTTTGATAGCGATCTGATGACAAAGCATCCAGTGCGGCAAGCGCTGGAAAGAATAACCCAACACCTTCAACGCAAAGGCGCACATGTATCGGCGGTGTATCTTCCCCAGCAAGTCGATGGGAGCAAAGCGGGTGTGGATGATTGGTTGGCTGCTGGTCATAGAGTAGAGGAATTGGGAAACCTGCTTGACACCCCGCGCCCGGCGCCCAAGCCGGCAGATCCCCTGGTGGAAATTCTAGACTCTACCCCATCAACCATCTCCAGACCGCTGACACTGATTAATGGGCACGGTTACGCGGCCACATGGCTGTATGTGAAAACCACCCGGACTGAATCACTTAACAGGCAAGGCGAAGTCATTCGCCATGACCCACCGCAAAGCGTCAAGACCCGTCGTCTGTTTATTATTCGCAGCGATGGGGCCATCTTTGGGGAAGGGGCAGACCATCCCATTGAAGAATTGGGAATTGACATTCACCTGCCAGAAATGCCAATGCCTGAAAAACTTTGGAGTTCAGAAGGCGTCAGGAAATATCGTAAAGGGAATCGCCCTGTTCCCGTCAATGTTTTCGCGCAAATAGTGAATGTCATCGGGTACTTTATTGACTTTGACCGCAGTATTTCTGATCAAAGAACGATGGCAGAGTGCCTTGCCTGCTATGTGCTTTCCACATGGTTTCTTGACGCCTTCACTGTTACAGGGTTCATTTGGCCCAACGGTGATAAAGGTAGCGGTAAAACCAACCTAATCACGATCGTGGCAGAAATGGCGTACCTCGGTCAAGTGATCCTTGCCGGCGGTTCTTTTGCCAGCCTGCGGGATATGGCAGATTATGGCGCGACTCTTGCCTTCGACGATGCAGAGAATCTCTCCGACCCGAGAAAGACGGATCCCGATAAGCGCACCCTGCTGCTTGCAGGAAACCGTCGTGGTGCAAAAATTTCTGTCAAGGAAATGAGTAGCGACAGAACCTGGCATATACGTTACGTCAATGCCTTTTGTCCACGGTTGTTTTCAGCCATCCGTCTGCCCGACCCTGTGCTTGCAAGCCGGACAATCATCATCCCGCTAATTCGCACCAGTGACCGTTCACGTGCCAATATAGATCCACTGGATTATTCGGCATGGCCCTGCAACCATGCCGAATTACTGGATGATCTTTGGGCGTTGGCGCTGGCAAACATAAGTGATATTTCGCGGCATGATACCGCCATTGCAAAACTCTCACGGCTGGCAGGTCGTCAACTGCAACCTTGGCGTGCTATTCTGGCTGTTGCTGCATGGTTGGAAGAGAAGGGAGTCGCAGGCTTATTTAAACGGCTTGAAGAACTTTCAGTCAATTATCAGAGCGAACGATCTGAATTTGAATCGTCCGATATGACGACGCTGGTTATCAAGGCAATTATTGAATATGCAGTAACCAATTCGACCAGCAAAACCAATGTTGCCAATGCTGCTCGCAACCCAGAGTGGACGTTTACAACATCTTCATTGACCGACTTCATTAAGCAACTCGCGGGGGGAGTAGATGATGATTTAAATCCTGAACACATTAATTCCCAACGCATTGGTCATGTATTAAGGAGATTGCGCCTGCCAAAGCCCAATCGGCCACGTGGGCAAAAATCAAGGCTTTGGAAAATTACCTACAACCTGTTGAACAGCCTCGCAGGAGCCTACGGTATTCCGATCCCTGAACAAATATCTCCTAACTCAATTGGCTACATTGAAGACATTGGCCACATTGGCTACAAAGTGAGTGGGGATACAAGCACTTTGAATTTACAGGAGGGGCTCCTATGAAAGAAATCATCACACTTGAAATAATTTACGGGTACATATTCAAACTCGAAGGTCAGTGTATCAAATATGCCGGTGGCAAAATTCAACCAGCAAATGTACAAAAAGTACAAATGCTACTGAACGAGATCCAACGATGCCGCGATAAAGCCATAGTTTTCTTGAGCACGCGGGATCAGCCAGTGGATATGCCACTTCATTTATGGAATGCAGCAGAAAAAGCCGAACTCTCTGCTCATTCAGCATTGACTCGCGGAGATAGAAAACTTGCCCACAGAGAATTAAAGAGGTCCGCCAGATTATGTGCAGCAGCGGCGAAAGCATCTGGCGCATTAGAGCCACACATCTCATGGAATGAATGGGTATCTGCTTTTTCAGACGAAGATTCTATTCCTGAAGCGAAATAAATTTTATGGAATAAAAATCTACCCTACAGCAGCCCGCAGGATAGTGGATATTGAACGTCTGCCACGAGCTTGCTCGCATTTTGAAAATCCAGCCAATGGACTCCGAACACATTTTGTGAAATAAGTCCCTGGTATTTTTTGAACCTTACCAACAGAATATCACCAGGGTACGATTATAATTTTACGAGGAGATTATTTTTTGTGACCAGTGAAGAAAAGTGGATTTCTATCAGTCAAGCTGCAAAAATAAGTGGATATCATCCTGAACGTATCCGCGAGTTAGTTAGGGAAGGTAAGATCGCTGCCCGCAAGTTCAGTATTATTTGGCAGGTAGACCGGGGATCGTTGCTGGAATATTTGTACAAAGCACAAAATTCGGGGGACAAAAGACATGGCCCAAAGGCCAAATAATTATGATATAATTAGTATGTAAGTTACAGTATATTTTTGTCCGAAAACGGGCCGCGAAAGTGTTAGCGCACTTACACGACCCTAACCAACCCACCGAGCACGCGGTAGGCAGGCTTGTTCTATTATAGCCTTTTCACGCCCTGGTGGGATTCTACCGGGGCGTTTTGCTTTCTTGCCGGGGGAAAGCAAAAGGCTCCAAAGGAGCTAATCATGACTCTTAAACCTCCGTTAGACGGTTTGACGGATTTCCACCCAAGCGAAAGAACCCGTTTGGTTTTTGCCCTTGCAAAGTTCCGTAAAGAATGGCAGGCAGCCGTAAAAGGACTCACTCTGCTCGAAGTCGAGGTTCCTGTTGGTTTGCTTTTCAACGATATTGCGGACAAAC
>DAOQPR010000391.1:0-3054 GCA_035333265.1 Anaerolineales bacterium | reverse complement strand
TATTACAGGGGTCGTAATTTCTGCTGACGGTGATTTTAGTTGGATTACCAACACCGGTGTATTAAGGAATGGCTTGGATGCGGCGGGAAATCCGATTTTCGGTACTCCCAATGGTGCTAACTATGCGTTTTCGGTCACCCCAACTGTTACAGCTACCTATACCAGTACCCCCACAAAAACACTGACCCCCACACGCACTCTTACTCCAACACGTACCCTGACTCCAACGCGCACGCCTACCCAGATTGCCAATCGACTTGTTTACATCAATGAAATAGCCTGGGCGGGTACCAACTCGCATTATCCAGATGATGAGTGGATTGAACTGTACAACCCCGGAAATTCTGTGATTAACATTACCGGATGGACGTTGGAATCATCAACAGATGGAAGTCCCGTTATTATATTAAATGGAAAAATCCCTGCACGCGGTTACTTCCTGCTTGAGCGCGATGATGATTTCACTGTTTCTGATATAAAAGCAGATCAGATTTATACAGGCTCCCTATCCAATTCCGGCGAAAGGCTTTTGCTTTGGCATAAAAATGGAAGACTGATCGACACAGCTAATGCCAACGGCGGCGGCTGGCCGCGAGGTAGTACATCCACATATGGCTCCATGGAGAGAATCCTAAATAGTGTGGATAGCGACTCCTCCTGGGTAACCAATAATGGCGTCAAGAAGAACGGAAAATCGGCAGACAATAAGGATATTTGGGGCACACCCAAAAATTCCAATACCCTTCCGCCTACACCCACCCCCACTCGAACCTTGGTTCCAACGATCACTCTGCGGCCCGCTACAGTTCCTATCGATCCGCGCCCGCTTATCAACGAGATACTTCCAAGGCCAGGTTTCGATTGGAATGCCGACGGCAGGGTGGATGTGTTCGATGAATTCGTCGAGATCAAGAACCTGACTGCCATCAGCATCAGCCTTGGTGGGTGGCGGCTGGACGATATTGCCAACGGTGGTTCGGCCCCTTATAGTCTGCCCGATGTGACGTTGGCACCTGGCGAACGCGTTGTCTTTTTCGGGTTAGAAACCAATATCCTGCTCAGCGATGGCGGCGATACCGTGCGGCTCATCAGCCCTAACGGAAAGATATATGATGAATATACTTACTCGGTCGCCAGGGCTGAAGACGCGTCCATTTGCCGCATCCCGGATGGGAATGTGAACAATGGCTGGTATGAGGATTGCATCCCCACGCCGAACCTTACCAATACCCGTGAGGGTAAAGCGCCGGTGGCACCGGGCGGCAATGGCGAATCCCTTTTCTGTGATCTGCCCGATACCATTCCAGCCGATTTCTTCTTTGCTGAATGTCGCGGTTACGGCGCGGGGATCTGGAGCCCCTATTATTGGGACCAGCTCGGCATGCAGGACAAACTCTTCATTCCGTCCAGTAAGAGCAAGTGGAAATCATTTGTTGAGTAAAATAGACCCTGAAGGTTCACCGCCTTCAGGGTCTTTATTTTCATCAAGGACAAGACATGGAAACTTTTTTTTCTTTTTTGGAAAAACGCGTGGATGACAGCTCTTCCCTCCTCTGTGTGGGCATTGACCCGCACCGCTCTGACCTTCAAAGCCATACAGCCGCTTCAGCCCTGACGTTCAGCCTGAATCTCGTCAGGCAGACGGCTCGTTACGCTGCGGCCTTCAAACCCAATGCCGCCTTCTTTGAAGTATTCGGCGCAGAAGGTTGGACAGCCCTGAAACAGGTCATTGAAGCCATCCGCGAAGAATCAGATCGGATGGGGTCGCGCATCCCCATCATCCTGGATGCGAAGCGCGGGGATATTTCATCCACGGCCGAGGCCTATGCCCAATCCGCCTTTGAGTCTTTGGATGTTGACTGCATCACACTGAATCCATATTTGGGAAAAGACTCCATCGAGCCCTTCCTGGGGTATAAGGAACGCGGCGTGTTCCTGTTATGCAAGACCTCCAATGCCGGTTCAATGGATCTACAGAATCTGCTGGTGATGCCCATGGGTTCGGATATGCCCATGCCACTGTATATTTATGTGGCAAAACTGGCGCAGCAGTGGAACGAGAAAAATAATGTGGGGCTCGTGGTTGGCGCCACACATCCTCAAATCATGGACATGATTCGCGCGGCCGTGCCGGACTTGTGGTTTTTGGCCCCGGGTGTTGGAGCACAGGGCGGCGAGTTGGAGATCACGTTGAAATCGGGTTTGCGCGCTGATGGTAAGGGCATATTGCTGCCGATCTCGCGGGCGATCTCCCGGGCCGATAACCCCGGTATAGCGGCTGCCGAGATCCGTGACCAGATTTTGGATGTAAAACGAAGTTTGTTCAAATCATAAAAGGATTGAATCCATGACATCTCTTGACTCGTATCTTTCCGCCCTCGCTGATGGTCTTTTGGAAGCAGGTTGTATCAAGTTCGGTGAATTCACGCTCAAGTCCGGGCTTAAGTCACCCATTTATCTTGATTTACGGCAATTGGTTTCACATCCGTCGCTTCTAAAAACAGTCGGAGATGCCTACCTGCCCATATTAAATGGTTTGCAATTTAGCCGTATTGCCGGGCTTCCGTATGCGGCTATTCCGATCGCAACAGCGGTTTCCTTGCAGGGTTCGTACCCCATGATCTATCCGCGCAAGGAGGTCAAGACGTACGGCACGAAGGCCGAGATCGAGGGTGAATATCATGCCGGGGAAACGGTTGTCGTGATAGACGACCTTGCTACGACCGGCGGAAGCAAATTCGAGGCCATTGAAAAATTAACTAGTGCAGGGCTGGCTGTGAAGGATGTGGTTGTGCTGGTGGACCGTCAATCGGGTGCGAAGGAATCGCTGGAGCAGGCGGGTTATCACCTCCATGCTGTGTTGACCATTACCCAGCTGTTGGAACATTGGGAAGCCACTGACAAAGTGGAGAAGGCCAGGATCGAAGCCACGCGTGAGTTTTTGAAGCAGAGTTCATAAAGAGGCTTGAATAATATAATGACATGGAAAACTTTCGCCTCCCAATCTCCTGAACTGGCGGAGTTCGCCCAATCGCGCCTGCACAACAAGGTTGC
>DAOQPR010000390.1:0-3054 GCA_035333265.1 Anaerolineales bacterium | reverse complement strand
TTCCCTTCCAGGTATGGTTGAGCGTAAAGTGCTGTTCCACCATGCGTGAACCAAGCACATAGGCAGCCAATGCCATAGCAATTCCATTTTCGTGGTCAGACAAGCCGATCACGACATCCGGGAACTTCTCACGGTACGTACTAATGACACGCAGATTCAGATCCTGTGGTTCGGCAGGATAAGAGGCTGTACATTGCAAAATCGCCAGTTGCTTGTTGATTGGCATGATGGCATCATATGCGCGCTGCACATCTTCCATCGTCCCGCCGCCGGTGCTAATGATCATCGGTTTGCCGATCTTGGCAACATGTTTGAGAAGCGGAGTATTTTTGAGGTCGCCCGAAGCGATCTTATAGAGCGGCATATCCAGTTCGGCAAGGAAGTCCGCGCTGTTCATGTCGAAGGCAGTGGCGAACATGACCAGGCCTATTTCTTCCGCATATTTTTTGAGTTCAACATATTCCTTTTTGCCGAACTCCAATGCTTCACGATGTTCGCCGTACGTCGCGCCAAAACTGTTTTCATTTTCATATGGCTTGTCGTATGCCGCCTTTGTCAGCAGGGATTTGTTGTCCCGTTTCTGTAACTTGACCGCATCCACACCGCATTCTTTCGCGGCTTTAAACATTTCCTTTGCCTTCTGCAGATCGCCCTGGTGATTATTGCCAATTTCGGCAATAACAAAGCAATCGCTGTCGTCGGAGATATTAATGTTAGTTATCGTGAGTTCTCTGGTCATTTCGTTTTCCAATCTTTATAGTTTTACAAGGATGAATTGTCCACTAAGAAGAGCTGTCCCAAAATAGTTACTATGCATTGACAGAAATTCGTTTACCGCCTTTTCAATTCCGGGACAAGTTTCAAATCCATAATCATCCAATAAGACCACCCCACCCTGAACCATTCTGTCAGTAAAGAATTGCAGGGCAAACAAGGTGGGTTCATAAATATCCATATCCAAATGCACAAAATGCATGAGCGAGTCTTGCAATATATGAGCCGTGTCCTGAATTCGTCCTTTATGAACAGAAACATTCTCAAAATATTTCAAGTAATCTTTAACTGATTCAAAACTCGTATCATTAAATGCATGGGGGAAATGCGATGTTTCTACTGATAAATTGATATCTTCGGCAGCATGTCCTTCAAACGTGTCAAAACAGAAATGACGGATCGGCATTCCCATTTGTTTTGCAATGGATGCAATGAAGTAGCTGGTTCCGCCCTTATAAACACCAACTTCTGCCGTATTCAAAACCTCTCTGCCATTTTTTGTACGAATATTCCAATTGAACAAGATTTGATAAACCGTGTATAGACGGTCAAAGTAAAGTGAAACGCGTCCATCCTGAATGATCTTTCCAGCAGTTTCACCGAACACCGGGATGGTTCTAATATCAAGTTGTTTATGAGCAGAACGGCCAAAATAATCTGGCACGTAATGATACCCAGGCTTTCTGTAAAAAGCATCGATTTTTAGCAGACGTAAGAATGCCCAAAGCCACGATTTTAGTTTTGCCTTCATAGGGGCGGTACTCCTACAGTTGTTTTGTCCATACGCATGATTTCGTTGGAGATGATTTCAGCCAATTGAGCGCGGCCATGTTGGTTCAGGTGTTCGGAAGCTTCATCCGCATGGAAGAAGGCATCGGATGAGAGCGCCAGGCTAAGGTCGAGGTAATGAGGCGGTTCTTTATAAGTAGAGTCCACTTTTTGGCGAACTACGTTTACATTCGCAGAGAGCAAATTCAAAAATTCTTTTCCTATATATCGCTCCCCAGCCTGATAGTTCACAGGGGTTACATAGATCAATAAATGGATATTGAGACTGCGGCATAGATCAATGATCCGAGGAAGGAACGCCAATTTTGGGTGCGAGTCTGATAATGGATGAAGGTAGTGAAAAATGAATATCTGCTTTTTTCGAAACGCCTTTTCTTCTTCGGTGGCTGGACTATCATTAATGATATTTTGAAATTCGCCCAACCGTTTCAAACTGGTAAAGGGGAAATCGAACTCCATTAACAATTCCTGCTCACTGAAAGGAAGAACTTCTTTTTTTTGAGGCAGGCGTGGAATTTCAGACGAATTTTTCAAATATTCTTCCAGGGCAACGATCTCTTCTTCAAACTGCCAATTTGGGTTTCTATCCCACTGTGGGGAGAAGCTTCTTATATTCACAGGCAACAGAACCGTGTGTGGCTTCTGACGGGTACAGCTTAGGATCTGCAGCAGGTAAAAATAAATTTTTATGTGATATGCAGAATGAGAAACACACAAAAGACGTTTTCGATCATTGAGGCGGTCTGCAACCATCACATCCAGTGTCCGCTTATCTTTGTCACTCCACGAAATGCGTTCCACTACAGAATCGCCAAAATAAAGGATATCCGGTGCTGCATGATGCGAGTTATATGCAGATACCAGTTTTTTTAATTCCGGATATGGTACGAATCCATTACCCGAGAATGTGGAGAGAATTCGATCCAGTATTTTCATACTGCGCCATTAGTCGCTTTGCTTTGCTGAAATATCCCATAACAACATGGGACGCACAATCCCCAATAGATTTTGGGTGTAATCACCGCGCGCAGACGGTTTGGTCATTGAGTCGTATACCTGGAAGTTCAGGGCATTTCTCAAATTCACATAATGTTGTTTGGCGCCCGCAGAGGCGAAGATCGAAACATTCAGGGAATATTCACTCTCTGATAACAAATGCGCAGGCACCTTGACAATAGATTGATATACTCCCGGCTCTGAACGAATGGTTTCGGATGGTTCGATACTTGCAAATGCGATCACTCCCTGCGTGTTGAAGATCAAGGCACATCGGAAAGCGATGTTTGGCGTACCCACACGATAGGTCAATCGAATAAATATCTCATCATTGACATCGAATACGGATTTTGAAACACGATCCTCCGTATACAGGCTTAATCCCAGCAGGCGAACTTGTTCGGTACCAGGCGCTTCATTTTCAGCCCAACTGCGGGTGCCATCTTCCTCGGCAGCACCAGATAAATATTTGGCAGTGATCTCTGTTGCAGAACC
>DAOQPR010000389.1:0-3098 GCA_035333265.1 Anaerolineales bacterium | reverse complement strand
CTCATCTCGCCCACATACTCGCCCGGCCCACAATGACGCAGGAACATTTCATCGGTTGTTTCCGGCGCCAGTACGACACCCACCTGACCTGTCATGACCACATACATACTGTTGCCCTGTTCACCCTCACGAAAGACGTATTCGCCTTCCTGATAGGTTTCCAGAGGCAGCTCATTAATCAGCTGATATAGTTCCAGCTTTGGAATGGCATGAAACAACGGAATATTGAGAAAGACCGTGCCTTCTTTTTTCTTAATCACTGGAGTCTCCTCGCAATTCCATAATTTCCCTGCCTGCCAGCTTATCTTGAATACGCTGGGCAACCAGGTCGAGATGGCTGGGATAATTTACATAATCAAGATCATCCGTATGAATGGCAAGCACCGGGCAAAGATCAAAGGAGCCAAGCCATTCGTCATAGAATGATTCGAGCAAAGTCAGGTATTCTTCTGTAATGCCTGTTTCCATATTCCGCGCACGGCGGCGGATGCGTTCCATTAGAACCGGCACTGGCGCTTTGAGATAGATCAGAAGATCAGGACGCGGCAGGCCATCCACAACCAATTCGAACAATTTTCGATACGCCAGATAATCCCGCTCATTCAAATTTCCAAGGTGATGCAGGGCACGCGCAAAAATGTGTGCGTCTTCATAAATGCTGCGGTCCAAAATGGACGAGCGCGCATCATGAGCCGCGGCCAGGTATTGGTCGGCGCGATGGCCTAAAAAGAAAATCTGCAAGTGGAAAGACCAGGCGCGCATGTCGCCGTAAAAATCTGAGAGATAGGGGTTATCCGCCACGGACTCATATCCAGTCCACCAACCCAGGCGCGCACCGATGCGTTCTGTAAGCGTCGTTTTCCCTGCGCCAATGTTTCCAGCCACCAACACTAAATGTTTAGCCATAGGTGAGCAATTTTATCACGGCAAATTGTAGCGGGTATAATTTGCAAACAAAGGAGATCACATCCATGAAAATTCGAGACGCATCCGGTTGGACCATCTTCATTTTCGGCGTTCTGGCATTTCTACTCGGTCTAATTGGTTTGATCCGCCCCGAAATTTTGTTATCCATTTTGGGTTTTGAGGTTGTCGAGCGCGCCGCACGCGCATCCTCCGACTACACCATTGTATTCATGACCGCTTCCTCCATGGCTTCATTCAATATGGGGGTCTACTATATCCTGGCCTCCTTGAATGATGTCAAGGCTTTCTATCGTTGGACGGTTCCCTTCCGGGTCGTAACCTTTGTGGTCTTTACAAGCGTTGTTATCCTGGGTTATGCCCCGATCAATTTCATCGGTGTTGGCCTTTGGGAATTGACTGGTTCCATTGCCACAGGCCTGGCTCTGGCAAAAGAAAAGAAGTAAAGCTAAATGAAATATAGAATACCGATCATCATTCTGATTCTGATCCTGGCGGCAGTCCTTTTTTCGATGCTCACAAATCAGGCTCAACAACCGCCTGACGTGAACACAGACGAGATTCGCACCCAGGCCGTTTCCACCTACGCCTCCTCCCTGACCGAGACTCTGGCAGCCCAACCATCACCTTTTGTCACCCCAACATGGACCAGCACACCGCTCATCCTTACCGCAACCGCCACCCCGGCCACGACCACTCCTGAAGCATCTTCCACTCCAAATGATTGCTTTAATTTGATGTACGTTGAAGATGTGACCATTCCAGACGGCACGAATCTAAAAGCCGGAGAAACCTTCACCAAAACCTGGCTTGTCCAAAATACGGGCGGATGCGCCTGGCGGGCGGGATTCACCTTTCAACACTTTGGCGGCGACGCCATGCGCGGAAATACAGTTGTCCTGACCGAGGCTGTCCCCACCGGCGCAAAGCGTGAACTTTCCATTCAGCTGGTCGTCCCCAGCGGCATCAACGGCATCATCGAAAGCGCCTGGCGCATGGCAGACGATACCGGAACATTCTTTGGAGATACGCTTACGGTTCAGATCCTCGTGGGTGATGTCACCACGCCAGCCGTTACAAGCACACCCTAAGATCCTATAAATATCGAGAGGGTTTTCGTTTAAACGTCCATGCCTATCTCCTCAGTCCATTCCAAACTGATCACCATTCCCTCCTCCGCCATCGACGAGAACGGACACGTCAACAATGTCGTGTATGTGCAGTGGATGCAGGACATCGCCATCGAGCATTACGCCTCCATCGGCGGCATCGAAGCGCAGGGAGCGGATTCCACCTGGGTCGTGCGCCAACACAGCATCGAATATCTTCTGCCCGCTTTTACAGGCGAGGAGATCGAAGTCCGCACCTGGGTGGAAAATATCCGCAAGGTTCGGTCGTTACGAAAATATGAATTTGTGAGAAAGAACGATGGGAAAGTTTTGGTAAAAGGCGAAACCGATTGGGTCTTTGTGGATACGAAAACGGGAAGCCCGAAGGCCATTCCAGTTGAAGTGGGAGAAGTTTTCAAGCCAGGAACTTAATGCGTGATGCGTAACACGTAATTACGAATTACGCATCACGCATTACGAGTCTCTCATACACCTTCCCCAACTTCTTCTGCGACTCGTGCCAGGTGAATTTTTCGCGCACATATGCCGCCGCGGAATCAGCCAGGCGTTGCGATAACTCTTTGTTTTCCAATAGCGTCAGTGCCTGACGCGCCAGATCATCCGGGTCATTGGGCGAGAAGAGCAAGCCATCCACATCCTCGCGGACGAGTTCGCGGACGATGGGCATGTTCGATGCCAGCAATGGCCGCCCGGCTGCCATGTATTCGAGGACTTTGATCGGACAAGCCCCCTGCGTCACATTGCGGTCATTTAGGCTGAGCGGGGCGACGCAAATATCGGCTTGGGCGATCAACTCAGGGATTTCATGGTGCGGCACCGCAGGTTGAATGGTTACGTGTTCTTCCAACCCCAATTTGCGTATCTGTTTCGCCAGCATCTTACGCTGACGCGAACGTCCACGCCCAACAATATGGAGTCGAATAACTTGTTGTTCGAGAATTTTCGGTAAAGCCTTGATTACAATGTCCAAGCCCTGCCAATCAGCCAGCGTGCCAATGTACAACAAAACCAGCTCACGTCCATCGCGGGCAGGCAGGGGCGTGG
>DAOQPR010000388.1:0-3100 GCA_035333265.1 Anaerolineales bacterium | reverse complement strand
CATCGTCCATTGTCGATTGTCCGTCATCGATTAACCATGTTTCCAAAGGTATCCTCCCATGTCCTTCCCTGAAACTGAAGTGCTTACCAACCTTGTCGCGCGTGTCTTTCGCATCGTGGATGTCACCAGCATGGACCCGCAAAAGGGATTCTTCCTGCGCTATCGCGGTCAGCTATTGAACGAAGACTCGGCGCAAGCGTATGACCAGCTGGCTGAGTCGCTTTCTTCCTATAACATTACGCCCTTGTTCCGCATCGAAGACGGCGGACAGGTGGTGTACCTTGCGCCCAAACAAGCTGAGCCGCCCAAAGAAAATATAAGAACGAACATCATTCTTTTTATATTGACCATATTTAGTGTCATGCTTGCCGGTGCGCAACCTGAAGGGCCGGTCCCCACTGATTTTTGGGGGCAATTAATCACCTTAGGGAAAAGCATACTCACCGGCTGGCCGTTCGCATTAAGTCTGCTGGGGATTTTATTGGCGCATGAACTCGGTCACTATTTCATGAGTCGTCACCACAAAACTCCTGCCACCCTGCCATATTTCATTCCTTTTCCACTCAGCCCGTTGGGAACAATGGGAGCCGCCATTCTGATGCGCGGCACGCCTAAAAATAAACGCATCCTCTTTGATATTGGTGTTGCAGGCCCGATTGCGGGTTTGGTCGTTGCCATCCCTGTCTTAATTCTCGGCCTTTCCCTATCCAATCTTGGGACGATTGACCCAAACCCAAATGGTTTTTTGGAAGGAAATTCCCTGCTCTATTTGCTCGCCAAATTTGCTGTGTTCGGTCAGTTCCTGCCAGCGCCGGTTGAGCCGCAGGGAATCCTGTATTGGCTGCAATATTTCTTTACAGGCAGGCCGGTCCCATTTGGCGGGCTGGATGTGTTCATTCATCCAGTGGCTTTTGCAGGCTGGGCAGGCATCCTCGTTACTTCTCTAAATCTCATTCCGGCAGGTACGCTGGATGGCGGGCATGTCGTCTTTTCCCTGTTCGGTGATAAGGCGAAGAAAGCGTTCCCATACATTGTCGGTCTGTTGGGCGTGTTGGGTTTCTTTTGGAGCGGATGGTGGTTATGGGCGGCCCTGCTCTTCTGGCTGGGACGAGTCAATGCACAGCCTTTGGATCAGATCACATCGCTCGACCCCGCCCGACGATTGCTTGCCTACATAATGATCCTGGTCTTCGTTTTGGTTTTTACTCCGGTCCCTTTTATGCTTCTGGCCCCATAGATCCTTGATGAAAAAAATAATCTCGCTTCTATTTATCGTTTCCATTGCACTAGCCGCTTGTGGAGCAAATGAAACCGCCACGGTTACACCCGAACTCGTTGAAGAGACACCTGTTGTTGAATCAAGCCCAACGCAGGCGCCCGCCGTCGAAACAGCCAGCAGTCTCGAGGTCAATGAAGAGGCGTTGAACGGAGTCGAAGTCATCGTTTGGACTCCGTGGTACGGCACCGAGCAAAGTCTGTTCGAGACCTTTACACGTGAATTCAATGAGTCGAATCAATGGGGCATCAAGATCACGACACAAAGTCAGATCAATTTCACCAATCTGTATGAAACCGTGACTGCCTCGTTACCAACAGCCGAAAAGCCCGACCTGGTGATTGCGCTGCCTGAACATGCGCAGGAATGGTATGCAGAAGGAGTAGCCCCCGACCTGGCTCCCTATGTCAATGACCCGCTTTACGGCCTTGATGCGCAGGATATTCCATCCGTATTTTGGGAGCAGGATACAACTGGGAATGTGCGTGTGGCTGTCCCGGCTCAGCGTACAGCCCAGGTTCTTTTGTGGAATAAAAGTTGGGCCGAAGAGTTGGGCTTTGATTCCGCACCTGTCACCAGCGCCGATTTTCAACAGCAAACCTGCGGCGCACATGAGTCTTTGCGGACGGATGAATTCGTGGAGAACGATGCCCTGGGCGGTTGGATCGTCAACACAGAAGGGATGACGGCGCTTTCCTGGATGCTGGCTTTTGACGGCGGTGCCTTGGAGGAAGGTAATTATCGTTTTCTTTCTCCAAAAAATATCGAAGCCTTCACCTTTTTGCGTAATTTATCTGAAGAAAGTTGCACCTGGGTCAGTACCGGCGACCCAATCGCTTCGTTCGCGAAACGTGAGGCTTTGTTCATTACAACAAATCTACAGGACCTGCCTCTCGTCGCGCGCGCTTTTGTGGGTGCAGAAAACCGCGATGAGTGGGTTGTCCTGCCTTTCCCGAACGGTGAGAATGGCGTGCTGGCCATGTATGGCTCTTCTTATGCGCTTCTCAACTCCAGCCCTGAAGAACAGCTCGCATCCTGGCTGTTTGTGAGATGGCTTTTAGATAAGGAACAGGATGCCCGTTGGGTGGAGGCAACCCATCTCTTCCCGCTTCGCGACTCGACCCTGAGCCTGCTCGGCGATTACGAAATGACTCATCCTCAATGGAAGCAATCTGTGGATCTGATCCCCCAGGGAAGGATGCAACCTCAACTCAGCTCATGGCGTACAGTAAAGGTAGTGCTCGCTGATGGCTTTGCACATATGTACCGTGTCGGCATTCCGAGCGGACAGGTTGCAGCTGTCCTGGCGCAAATGGATACCCTGGCCGATGAACTTATTAAATAGATTCGACCTTTTTTTATTGGGAAGACGGATGAAAGGATAGTGAAATGGCAACTTCTGAATATAAAGCCAGACAGGTACGCGCAAAAACGCATGAAGTTTATGATTACGATCATGATGAGTCCAAACCGGGCAAGCCGCTGCATATTCTCATCCCGGGCGGGCTGATCGCGCTGGCAACACTGGCGTTGATTATTTTCATCGCCTACCTTACCTTCCTGGATGAATCGTTAAATCAACCACTTGGATTGGTCCTGATGGGCATTCTTTCGCCCTTCTACGTGGGCGGTGTTTTCCTTTTTAGTTACGGCTATGAACTGTACAACATTCCCCGCGCACTCCGTTTGACTGCCATTATCGTATTTGTCACGCTGGCCTCGGTGGTGATCATTGCAGTGCTGTTCCTGTTGTTGGGGAACATGAAAGGCGGCGGCTCCAGTTCATCGTCGAACAGTTCCTCCAATAAATCCTCCTCCCATTCC
>DAOQPR010000387.1:0-3107 GCA_035333265.1 Anaerolineales bacterium | reverse complement strand
CCCGGTATGAGTTGGCACGGCGTGGATAAGTTAATTGAATTTGCCAAACGATACCCAGAGATCACTATTAACATCGTTGGCTATGGACCGGGTGATGTCGATGGGGATGTTCCTGCAAATGTAAAACTGCATGGTTTTCTAAATTCTCAACAAGTTAAGGATGTTTTGGCAGGTACCGATGTAGCTTGTGGAACCCTGGCTTTTCACCGTAATAAAATGCACGAAGCTTCGGCATTGAAGGTTCGTGAGGCGCTCACCTTTGGAATCCCTGTGTTGATCGCTTTCCGCGATACCGACCTGCATGATGTGCATGTGGATACTATTCTGCAAATTCCAAATACTGAAGATAACCTTGTTACCCATGCCGAACAGGTACACGATTTTGCCTATCGTATGATGGGCAAACGCGTGGACTTGAGTGTGGTTGGTCCATACCTTGACCAACGCAAAAAAGAACAAAAACGGCTTGCCTTCTTTGAGCAGGTTCTGGTGGGAAAGAAATAATGTCGTATTCCATTGTTTTGCTTGGCACTCAAATGGCGGTGGGAGGGGCGCAAAAGCTATTACTGGAACAGGCGTTATGGTTCCAGCAACACGGACATAAAGTGACCGTCCTCTTTTTCTATGACCGTGACAACTTGCACGAAAAATGGACGAAGACCTATCCCTTTGAAATTTACAACCTGGAAGCCTTCGATAAAAAAGCGGGTGGATTTCGCAGCCTGCCAAAGTTGATGGGCGGCTTATTGAAGTTGTGGCAGATTCTTAAACGCGAGAGATATGACGCCATCATCACCTTTACGCATGATAGTAACGTGCTGGGACTTCCGCTCGCCAAGCTGGCAGGAATTCGTTCTCGCGTAGGGACTCATCTCGGTGAGATTCGCGGCATGTCTAAATGGCGCGATGGATTGCACACCTTTCTGATTAATCGTGGCGTCATTCAAACCCTGGTGGCATCCTCGGCGCGGACTCGAAACAATGCCATCGAAGTGGGTGTTCAGCCAGAACGGATCACCACTATTTACAACGCCATTATGCCTTTCGATGTCGCACACATTGACCATGAGTCTGTGCGTGCAAAGATCGGCTTGAAAAAGGATGAGGTTTTCTTTTTGGCGGTAGGGCGGCTTGTCTATGAAAAAGGACATGAATTCCTGATTGAAGCCATGGCTGAAGTTGCAAAAGTGGACACTCATGCAATTGCTGGAATTTGTGGGGCGGGTCCATTAAAAGACCAGTTACAGGCACAAATTGAAAAATTGGATGTTCAAACCCATATGAAACTGCTCGGGCAATGGGACTCCATCCCTGAAATCCTCGCAGCGGCGGATGTCTTCGTATTGCCTTCGCGCTGGGAGGGGTTGCCCATGGCTTTGCTCGAAGGCATGATGGCAGGGCTTCCCGTCATTGCCACACGGGTGGAAGGCGTTGATGAAGTCGTCCGGCCGGGTGAGCACGGATTGTTAGTGCCGCTTGAGTCTCCGAGAGAGTTGGCGCAGGCTATATTACAATTGTCGCGCTCGCCGCAAGACCGTCAACGGATGGGAGCGGCGGCGCGGGAACGGGTCTTGAGTTCGTATACAACCGACCGGATGTGTGCGGCCTATTTGCAGGTCATTGAAAAAAGCCTGGGCGAGGGAAAAGTCTCTTTGGCGCAACCAGGCAAAGGTTAAGTGATGAAGCGTTCGTCAGTCGAGTGGATAAAAGTTATTCCCATTGCAATCGCTGTTTGGGTGTTCGTCGGCGCGTGCCGTGAATTCTTCCATGTGGCGTGGGGGACGGGCGAGGCCGTGGGGCATTTCTCGTTGCGCTGGTTGGCGCTTTTTGTTTTATATGTTCTGGCTTGCGCCGTGTTCTTTGCAGGGATTTGGGCTGCTTTTCTAAGGCCAGAGCAATTTACCAAGATCGCGCAACCATTCATCCGATTTCGCAATCGTTTTTCGTTTTTGCGTTGGGGTGTGGCTGTTTTGTTTTTGATCCTGCCTGCCTGGTTCTTGCAGCGCAGCATGTGGGGCGTGGTCTTCGACGGTATCTATTTTCGCCTTGTTCTCTGGGCATTCAATCTCTTTCTTCTTTCCTCTTTCCTCACTCATAGCGAATCCCTGATCGAATGGAAGCCGTTGCTTGCTTCCCTCATCCTTGTCTCCAGCGCGTTCACCATCGCCGTCTCATTGCAGGGCGTCACTGATTATCCCTTTTCAATGGGCTGGTCGGAAGGCAACCGCATTTGGGATTACTCGATGATGTTTGGCCGTGAGCGCTATGGAATTCGACCCGATGAAGATGTGTATGTTTTGCTCGATATCGGGCGTATGTTCGTGGGCGGCCTGCCTTTTTTGATTCCAAACATCAGCATTGAATCTGTCCGTTTGTGGATCGGCCTCACTCTCATTCTGCCATATTTTTTGGTTGGGCTGGCCGCATATATCGTCGCTGAGAAAAATGTGCGCATTTGGATATTGATGATGTTGTGGGTCTTTCTCTTTTTGCGCCAGGGACCCATCCACACCCCGCTCGTGTTGGCTGCCGTGCTCACTATTTTTGTCTGGCGCAAACCATTATGGCTGGCAATTCCCATCATTCTTTATGCGGGATATTACGCCCAGTTGAGCCGCTTCACCTGGCTGTTTGCTCCCGGTCTATGGATCGGGATGCTGGAACTGGCAGGCGCCTCCCTCCTTAATGGGAAGCTGGATCGGTCCCATTGGATTCGAGCCATCGCTTTGGGCGCGTCCGGCGTCTTTGGCGGATTCATCCTCCCCAAGCTGATGCCGCTCCTGAACGTCTCCACCGCCGCCCCAGTGGATGTGACCGAGCAGATCGCTGAGTCTGGCGTCACTTCCGAGTTTGTGACCTTTGCCGTCACCGACCAGCCCTTGTTGTGGTATCGCTTGCTGCCAAACCCCACCTATGGCACCGGCATTTTGCTGGGGTTGATCATTGCTGTATTACCCGTTGCCATTCTTTTAATTTGGCTTTCCGCCTCTAAAAAATGGAATACAAACCTCTGGCAGAAACTTGCGATTGTCGGACCGTTGCTGGCATTTTTAGGGGTTGGTTTGGTTGCCAGTACCAAGATCGGCGGCGGCGGCGACCTGCATAAT
>DAOQPR010000386.1:0-3110 GCA_035333265.1 Anaerolineales bacterium | reverse complement strand
ATGAACCTGACGGTCCAACTGCCGTCCAGTTGATCATTCACGAATGAATAAGGCGTGGCGACGAATAGCCAGGTTCGCCCGGGTTTGAGCGGGACGGGGTTTCCCTTCGCATCCACAAAGTAAAGAGGGCGGGCTTGACCGGTTTTCTTCTCATACTCACGCGCCTTCAAACTCCAGCGAATGTCATACTTCATGCCATCGCGGAAGAGATAGGCATTGCCGCTGTCGCCGAGCATCATGGTCGGGTCGATCAGAGTGGGAATAAAACTACCGTGATATTTAAAGACTTCCTGCTCCACTTCCAATACAATGATGTTCTCAAACAGCAGCTGTCGCCCGTTCAGGCGGTCGATCTCAGGGTGCAGGATGCCCGCATTTTCCTGGGTGGTGTCATCCACGTAGCGCCAGTACGATTCGGAGAGCGGGTCATACACAAAGGCCGATTGATTCAGATAGGCCACGAACATGTTAATGCGATTCGCAGCCAACCCACCGGCAAGCGGCGTTTCAGAGAAGACGTTGCTGGCATAACTGAAATCATCCGAACGTGATTCGCGATTCTCTTCGGCGAGCGACTTCATCTTTTCGATGGGCAGCATCGCGCCGCCGCTGGCTTCATCGTGCGGCACGAGGTAACACTGCGGCAGTTTCGGCAGAATCTCCAGCGAAGCCGAGGCGAACACAAAACACGAAGATGGAAAGAAATTATGAATGTCAATGTAAAGCAAACGCCCCGAGCGGATCGGCCCCACTTCGGCGGCGGGTGGGTTGGATTCGCTCACGGGTGGATTCACTGCCTCAGACGGGAGCAGGCCTGCGTCGAGGTGCAGAAGCGTGGAATGGACATCCGCCTCAGCCGCGCCGGTAACTGAATCCACATCACTATCCTGATCTTCCTCCCCGACATTTTTCTGCGTAAATTTGAACCAGGCTGGGATTCGGAATTGGACAATGTATTTCCCAGGCTGAACGTTGAAACCGTAATAGCCGTTTGAGTCGCTTGATGTTTGTTGCAGCGGCTGGTTGGATGCGTCGTATAAATTTACGCATACCCCGCCGACACCTTTTTCGTAATCGTCTTGCAGGCCGTTCGCGTTTTCATCCAACCAGATGCGATTACCCACTAGGGTGGATGTTTGCACGAACGGCTCATGCCTCACTGCACAATCGCCGCTGATAGGAATCTCCGGTTCGGGGAACTCGCCATAAAAGACACCCAGAAAACGTGTGGCGCCTTCGGTAATGGAAAACTCGAAGACCCACGGCGCAAATGAAAGCCCGGCTTGCGGACGCGCCGTTACCGGAAAATGTGAGATGGATAGCATCATGGCCGGTGTGCGCAACAGGCTGGGATCTTTGAGATGCAAACCGGTCAGTGGGTTGACATTGTTTGGAAAATCTTCGGGGTCCGGGCCGTAGGAGACGGCTGTGGAGAAACCTTGTGGGGTGGGGGTGAAGGTCGGCAGCGGTGTACTGACCGTGGCCGTGGCTGTGGCATTGGTGAGTGAGGTTGATGTATCCCTGTTTGCCTGCCCGCCGCAGGAGATGGTGAATATCAAGACAAAAAGAAGGGAAAGAAATTTTCCTTTATGGGCTTGCATTGAGCTTCCAGATATTTTAAGACCTGATTGGTTTTCAAAAACCTATCAGGTCTGTACTTCAAACGTTAAACGCCTGCTGCACTCGCTGATAGGTATCCTCCAGAGCCTCGGGTAGAACGCGCGTCTCGCCGACTGAGGACATGAAGTTCGTATCACCTGCCCAGCGCGGCACGATGTGAATATGAACATGCCCCAAAACCCCGGCGCCTGCCGCTTCGCCAATGTTGATGCCGACGTTGAAGGATTGCGTCCGGTAGATTTCGCGCAGGACGGTGGTGCAGCGCGAGGTTAATTCCATCATCTCGGCGCGGGTTTCGAAATCCAGTTCCTCCAAATTTGAAACATGGGTGAACGGAATGACCATTAAATGGCCGCTGGTATAAGGGTAGCGGTTGAGGATCACATAAGACTTCTCGCCGCGGAAGGCGATCAGGTTCTCTGCGCTATCAGCCCGGGCTTGTGCATTGCAAAAGACACAGCCGGATTCTTTGTTATGAGCTTCGATGTATTTCATACGCCAGGGGGACCAGAGATGTTTCATGAAGTGATTTTACCGCATGGGAATCATCATGGGTTGGGGTTCGGAAATTCCAATCTAAAATCATAGGAGGGGTTGTTTGCATAGATAACAAAATAAAAATAGAGGTCGGTCAGGATAATGCCTGCAAGCAGGAGATAGGCCCAGTTTCGATATTTTGTTTCTTGAAGCCAGCGCAAAGGCATGGCCACCAGCCAGCAAATAGCGGGAATGACAGGGATGAAGTGAGACGAACCCGGCGTGCCCACGGTCATCACGCCGCCCAGCAGGGTGACGAGTGCCATCCAAAATAAGGCGAAATATTGTCTCTGGTAAAACGACAGGACAATGCCTCCGAGAAACAGAACGGAAGAAATGCCGATGAGAAAAGGAATTTGCGGCGCGTAAAAACCGGTCACATCAGAGTAATAGTTATAAGCCCCAAAGGAATGGACCACTTGATAAATAAAGTATTGCCATGAGGTGGCATTCTCTCCCAGGGTGGATGTGATGGCGGCGGGACTCCAGCCGTAAATGGTAACTGCGCGGTCAAGGAAGGCTTCCGGCCAGACGAGAGCGAAGATCATCAAAGGCAGGGCGATCACAGTTGCAAGGGTTAACATTCGGCCGGTGTAAATGAGGTACCCGGCTTTTTCATTTGTTTTCCAGGCAGTGTGCAGAATTACAACCCCCAGCAGGAAAATAAGGACATATCCGCCGGTATAAAGGTAAGCCGTCAGCCCCAGGCACACACCTGCCCACATGGCGCCGCTTCCGGCTCCCAGCCGCCAGCCGCGCAGGAATAGACCGATACAAAGCGGCATGAGCAAGGTCACCCAAATATTGCTGAGCCCGATCCGCGACCAGTGGATGTGGTAATGATAGGCCGTTACCAAAAATGCGGCGAACCAGGCGGTCTTCCGGTCTGCCATTTCATCCACGAGGAGAAAGGTTCCTGCAACTGCCAGCGCTCCGACAATGGCGCTGGTCAT
>DAOQPR010000385.1:0-3116 GCA_035333265.1 Anaerolineales bacterium | reverse complement strand
CGCAGAGTTAATACAGACCTCGGGCAGGTCTGGCACTTAAGTCAAAGCCAGGCATATGCTATTTTGAAGCGGCTTGAAGCAAATGGCGATATTTCTGCCGAAAAGGTCCCACAGGAAAAATTACCTTCCAGACAGTTGTTAAGGATGACAGAGCAGGGCAGGGGAAGATTTTTGGCGTGGCTTGATGCCCCCAGCGGTGGAAGCACCCGCGCCATTCGCATGGAATTCATCACGCGGCTTTATTTTATTAGCATGTATTTTCCAAAATGGGTCACGAAAGCCTTCGATCAGCAAAGAAATGAGGCTCAAAGCCACATCGTACGTTTGGAAGAGATGCTTGCGGTTTTGCCAGATGGGCAGATCTATAACCGTATGAGTTTGGAGATGCGTTTAAAGCAGTTGAAGTTTGTAGTAGATTGGTTGAACGAAAGCCAGAAAAATTTCTAAACGACAGATAAATTATTAAAGATGGGGGAAAACCAGGAAGACCAACCACCGATATAAATACGGATTACTTGGCAGGGTGAAAGTTTGTTGATATACTCACTAAGTGAGTATATCAACCGGAAAATAAGGAGAATCTATGAAACGACTACTATCCCTGACAGTTTTGCTGGCAGTTCTGCTGACCGCCTGCAGCAGCGCTGCGACCCCTGCACCTACTCTTGCCGTCCAAGCACCGACCCTTGTGCCAACAGAGGTTCCGCCAACTGCCACCCTTGAGCCTGAGCCCCAGGCTTTGACCGTTTTTGCCGCCGCCTCTCTGACAGATGCCTTCACAGAGATCGGTCTTGCATTCGATGCCGCCAACCCCGGCGTGACCACCACATTCAACTTTGCCGGTTCGCAGGCCCTGCGGACCCAAATTGAAGAAGGCGCCCCGGCGGATGTATTTGCCTCTGCCAGCGGCAAGGAAATGGATACCTTGCTAACAGATTCTTTCGTTGCTGCTGCTGCGGCACAGGTCTTCCTCACGAACAATCTGCTTGTCATCCTGCCTGCCGATAATCCTGCTGCATTGGAGAAGTTGGAAGACCTGGCCAACCCCGGCATCAAGATCGTCCTTGCAGCGGAAGAAGTGCCAGTGGGGAAGTATGCCCGCCAGGCCTTGGATCTGATGGATGCTTCATTTGGATCTGGCTTCAAAGACAAGGTTTTGGCCAATGTCGTTTCCAACGAAGATAACGTCAGGCAGGTGGTGGCCAAGATTCAGTTGGGCGAAGCAGATGCGGGAATTGTTTATGTGTCGGATGTGGTGGCTGCGCCTGAGTTAAAATCAATCGAGATTCCTGCGGATTTGAACGTTACAGCCAAATACCCTATTGCGCCTCTTGTCAAATCCGAGAATTCAGAACTTGCCAGTAAATTCATAGAATTTGTCCTCTCAGCAGAGGGACAGGCCATCCTCACTACATGGGGATTCGCTCCGGTTAAGTAGGGTATAAAATGAAAGGCGCGGGTCTTGCCTGCGCCTTTTTTATCACATGCAGAAATTTTTCAAGAGATTTGGTAGACCCTCTGACAAGGAATATATTAGGTGGATATTTGTCATTCCTGGCATGATCATGCTGATGTTTTTTGCATTGCCATTGGCCGGGATTATTCTGCGTTCCATTGGCGCAGATTTTTTCGATAACGCATTTTCATCGCAATCTTTCAAGGCGCTGAAACTCAGCCTTGTCACCAGTTCCATTACCACTTTGCTGGCGGCTGGGTTTGGGACTCCGCTGGCTTACATACTGGCACGTTGGAAGTCCGGACATAGATTCTGGATCGAATTAGTTGTTGACCTGCCCATTGTCCTGCCGCCATCGGTTGCCGGTGTTGCATTGCTGCTCACCTTTGGTCGCAAGGGTTTATTGGGTTCGGTTTTGAATGTTTTGGGGATCAGCCTGCCGTTTACAACAACTGCAGTTGTCCTGGCGCAGATGTTCGTTTCGGCTCCGTTGTTCATTCGTTCCGCGCGCATTGGGTTTGCCCATGTAGACAGGCAGTTGGAGGAGTCTGCACGAGTGGAAGGCGCAAACCAATGGCAGATGTTCCTGGAGATCATGTTCCCTCTCTCTGCTCGTGCGCTTGCCAGTGGGGCGATCCTCACCTGGACGCGCGCTTTGGGTGAATTTGGTGCAACGATCCTTTTCGCTGGGAATTTGGAAGGCGTGACCCAAACCATGCCGCTGGCCATCTATCTTGGCTTCGAAAAGGATATTGGGGTGGCGCTGGCTCTTTCTGTAGTGTTGATACTTGTGTCTGTATTTCTTTTATTGCTCACCAAAAAATTGGAGAATTCCGAAGAATAAAAAAGAGGATAGTTACTTGGAATTTCTTAAAACTTTTTATAGGGATTTACATAACTGCACTTATTGGGTATTGCAGTTATTGTCTAAAACAGGCACTCTTTAATAAAAGGAATGCCTGTTTTTGGTTTAATGAAGGTTATTAAATTTGAATTATTGAGATCAAACAGCCATGGCCTGTTTTCCTGTTTTAGCCAAGTTGTACATGTGCCAAGATATTAGTCTATTTCACACCATTGATTTTTCTAAGATCCACATATCCTTTTGAGATGAGGGTAAAGGCTGAGGCGAGGAGTATGCTTATGAGGAGGAGAATCCGCCAATCCAATAAGTTAGAGGTTTGGGTGCCGCTAGAGGCATGACCTGTGACGTTTTGATTGGTAGTGGTGACAGGCAGTAAACCAAAGAGTGTAGTTTGGGTGGTGGCGGTATTATTCCTCCATGCGGGACCGCCGCCTGGGCGGGTGAGGGTGGCAACTTCTGGCGCGGTGGCTTCCCATTGGCGGATGAAACCCGTGATGGCTTGAATTTCGGCTTCGGTCATGCGGTCTCCCCAGGTGGGCATGGCAGTGCCAGGCACGCCGTTGGTGATGATCTGTTGAATGGCTTGATCTGTTTTATCAACGAAGAAGGATTGGACATTGAGCGAGGGGGCGCGCGGCGTGCCTTGACCTTCGGGTCCGTGGCAGCGGGAGCAATTGGCGGCAAAGAGTTGACTACCAAGCGCGATGGATTCGTCGGTGGTGGGAATGGGTACGTTGGGAGCGGGGATGGTGCCGAGCGGAACTTCCTGCCAGCGTTGAACGAGGGTGATGAGCG
>DAOQPR010000384.1:0-3147 GCA_035333265.1 Anaerolineales bacterium | reverse complement strand
ATCATGGTCAGGTCGGCAGGAGCAAACCCAACTTCGGGGGAGAGGCGCGGCGACGTCCAACCGATGAGGATGAGGGTGATGACGAGCAGAATCCCGGCGACGGTCAGTGCGCCGATGATGACAAATCGATTCAGGTAGGGGCGGAGGTTCATGTTATCGCTGCGGGGTTTTCAACAAGTATAAGACGTTTTCAGGCATGAGCACTTTGAGGGCGCGATGCTGGGCGCTGATCTCGGCTGTGTGGCTGCCGAGCATGGGGTCGCCATCGACTTGAATGGAGAAGTTGGCATCGGATTCGATGCGCACGTTTTGAAAGCTGATGCAGCGCGCTTCGTCGGAGGTGAGGTGCCGCCCGGCCAGCAGGTCGAAGAAGTGGCGGAAGGCATCGGCCACGCTGTTGCCGCTTAACAGCCACAGGTCCATTTCGCCGTCGTCGAGCAGGGCGTTCGGTGAGATGACCGACATGCCGCCCACGTAATGGCGGATGTTGGTGGCGACGGCGACGAGGTAATGCCCTTCGACAAGTTTGCCCTCGGCATAGACGCGCAGGTCGAGCCCATGCCAGAAGGTGGCCTCGAGAACGGTGGTGACGAAGAAATGCGGCACCGAGACGTGTTTGAAGAGGCGTGAACGCGGCTCGATCTTGTTGATGGTTTGCGCATCCAACCCGATTCCGGCCCACAACAAAAAGGGGCGGTCGTTGCACAGGCCCACATCCACATATTGCGGTTCGACGTTTGCCAGCATTTTAGCGTTTTCGTGCAGGCTGCCGGGCCGCCACCAACTGAATGGTTTTTGACCCTGTTCCAACGCCCAGACGTTGGTCGTTCCGGCGGGGAGCACGCCAAGCGCGGTTTCGGTGTGGATCAAGCCACTGGCGACCTGACCCATGGTGCCGTCGCCGCCGATGGCAAAGACCGCCTCGAACTTCTCCGCCGCGGCCTGGTGCGCGGTTTGGGTGGCATGCGTGCCGCTGAGGGTTTCGGCGATCTCGATGTTCCAGCCTGCATCCTGCAGGGGTTTGATGATGCCGCGTACGAAGCGGCGAACCGGAAAGCGCCCGGCGGCGGGGTTGTAGAGTAATAAGCCTTTGCGCATGGCGGGGATTATACCCAGCGCGGTCACAAATTGTGCTTTTTCAAGAGGCTGGAAAGTGCAATTCCCCGGCGTGGGGATCTTTTGGGGAGAATACAACCGTTTGTATGCGAAGTGGATGGAGCGTATAATGGCGGAAGTCGGAAATCTATAATGAAAATCATCCCCAAAGCAATAATCTCATTATTTCTGGTTGCAGTATTTTTGACAGGTTGTAACCGCTTTACTCCAACGCCTGCGCTGGGTCCAACAAATGTGATGGAGACATTTGTGCCTTTCGCCATGACAAGTATCGTCGGGACACAGTTGGCAATTCCTACAGCAACGCCTATGCCGCCTGTCCCAACTTCTACTCCAACTTTTTTTGTCACCGAATCAACAGCATTGCCGTCAACACCACCCACGCCTATTTCCCCATACGAGGCGGATCACGAAGAGATCAGAAAAGTGATTGACGCATATTTCGACAAAGTCTATTCCATGCGCAATAGTTTTCAAGTGGATGGGCTTGGCGATACTGTATCAACCAGCGAAGAGGCGAATGGGTTTCTAAGAACAGAATTGAGAAAGCGGGCAGTTGATATCGTATGGGCAAGGCAAAATTATCTACGATACGCTTCTTACCAGTACACACTTGAGTACAGCGAAATCGTTGTTTTTGATGCAGGTCAACGAGCTCGTGCAAACTTCACCGAGGGAAATAGTATTGTGTACGAATCTTCGATCCCTTCGGGGATCGTGTCGCGCATGTCTGGTGTAAAACACATCATGAACCTCAAGAAAGAACAGGATGGATGGAAGATCATTTACGACGTATATGACGATCAATCTCATCGCTCGTTGTATGCGCCAACTCCATTTCCCAACGATGTATTGAAAGGGCTCGACCAGCAGCTAATTCGTTTGAATGAAGGTCAGGGCGGCCCTGCGCTTCCTGGAGAAGGAAAGTCGTATATTCCATCCGATCCTGCTCAATTGGAAAAGTGGGAGGAATACGAATCTGCCCTGGCAGAAAAACTCCTGCCGCAGTATCCACGTGACAAAGTTCTTTGCGAGTGGGAATTAATGGAAAAATCTGAACAAAAGATAAATGTGTGGGCAATGTGTTTAACAACCATTACTTCACCCGAGATCGGAAATTATTATTTCCCAGCCGCGAGCGTGCCTGCAGTTATCCATCTCGACAAGGGTGGTGGAGTGCAAAATATAGAGACCCCGGAATATGGAGAGAACTATACTTCCGATTTTTGGAAACTGGTTCCCAATACCATCTGGAACCAGTCTCCAAATGTTTCTGCAATGGAGAAGCATCTTCATTGGCGGCGAACCCATCCCTCAGAACCGCCGCTGGTCGTACTTAATGCGGCGGCGACCCTACTTGCAACACCCACAGCAACTCCCGCACCTACGGCAACCGCAATGGAAGCTACGCCCATTATCGAATCCAATGTTTGGATAAGTCATGGACTCGAAGGTGAAACCATTTATGCCCTTGCTATTGACCCGGTGACGCCCGCTATTCTCTATGCAGGGGTATATGGAGGCGGCGTATTCAAAACCACGGATAGTGGTTGGAACTGGCAAGCTGCCAACAAAGGGCTGACATCTGTTATTGTTCAGTCCTTGGTCATCGACCCAAAGACACCCACCACTGTCTATGCGGGAACAGGCAACAGCGGTATTTTCAAAAGTACGGATGGCGGCGCAAATTGGAATATAACCAACATCGGTTTAAAGAATTCCACAGTTGCTGCCCTGGCAATTGACCCGATCACACCGACCATCCTTTATGCAGGGACATCTGGTGATGGCGTATTCAAAAGCGTAGATGGCGGCGCGAACTGGAGCGCAGCCAATATTGGCATGACCAATGTTTATGTTTCCGCTCTGGCGATTGACCCGACTAGGCCGACCACCATTTATGCAGGGACATTGGATGGTGTGTTCAAAAGCGTGGACGGCGGTGCGAGCTGGAGCGCTTTCAATACGGGTCTGACTGATATCCATGTTACCGTCCTGGCGATTGACCCAACCATACCAACCACCATCTAT
>DAOQPR010000383.1:0-3147 GCA_035333265.1 Anaerolineales bacterium | reverse complement strand
TCAATGTAATTTCCAATTCTCCGCCCTGTGCGCCGACTCCGGGTGAGAGGAACCATAGATCTGGCACGGCGGCACGGATCATTTCCATGATCTGCGGATGGGTTGCGCCGACCACCAGTCCGACATTATTTTTCTCGTTCCATTGCTGGGCCAGCTTTGCCACGTAAATATACAGGGGCATGGGCATATCCGATCCCATGGGCATGACCAGCAGGTTTTGCAAATCCATTGAACCGGCATTGGATGTTTTACACAGCAGGAACACACCGCGCTCTTTATAACCAAGGAAGGGTTCGACAGAGTCCTTGCCAAGATAGGGATTCAAGGTGATGCAATCGACATCCAAAGATTCAAAAGCGGATTTAGCATAGGCTTCGGCAGTGGAGGAAATATCTCCGCGCTTCGCATCCAGGATGATGGGAATGCGCGAGCCCATTCGGTCTGATTCTTCCCTGATGGCTTCGATGACCTCCTTCAAGGCAACCCAGCCTTCAGCGCCAAAGACTTCGAAGAAGGCGGCATTGGGTTTGAAGGCTGCGGCGTAGCGAGCGGTCTGTTTGACGAGATTCAGGCAAAAGGTCCGGGCGGAGGCGGCGGTGGGGCTTGGGAGGTCGGAGACGTGTGGGTCGAGTCCTACGCACAGAAGGGAGGATGAGTCGTCGACGCGTTTTTCCAAAAAAGAGAAGAAGGTTTCCATGGTTATCCTTTTTTAAAAATAAAGACCCTGAAGGTTTTGAAACCTTCAGGGTCTATTTTACTCAAAGAACGACTTCCACTTGCTGGTAGTTTGCTCGATCCAGCGTTTATCCAGCGGGAAGAGTTGATCCCAGTAATATGGGTTCCAAATATCCACACCGTATGCATTGCATTCTGCATAGAAGAAATCGGCGGGAATGGTATCGGGCAGGTCACAAGCCGATGAGTTATTTCCATTGGGTGAAGATGGCACCTGCCCTTCACGGGTGTTCGTCTGACCGGGGGTCGGGGTGCAGTCTTCCTCCCAGCCGTTGTTGAGGTTGCCATCGGGCAGGCGGCATATGGATTTATCTTCGGCGCGGGCAATGTTGTAGGTATAGGCGTCGAATATCTTGTTACTGGGGTTGAAGAGGCGCACGGTTTCGCCGCCATCGCTTAGCAGTAATTTTGTCTCCGCGCTGTAGAAGACAATATGCTGCCCTGGTTTGAGGGTTACGTTGGGCAGACTAAAGGCGGTTGACCCAACCTTGTCCAGTTTCCAGCCGTTCAGGCTGATATCGATGGGGCTAAGGTTCTTGATCTCAATGAACTCATCGAAGACATCGGCGCGGCCATCCTGATTCCAGTCGAAGCCGGGGCGCGGGAGGATCTCGTTAATGATGGGCCGCGGGTCGATCTTTGCAGTTGGCGGGATGGGGGTGGCGGTAGGCGTCCTCACTCTGGTGGGTGTAGCTGTAGGCGCCGGAGTATTGCTTGATTTCGGGGTTCCAAGAATATCTCCATTTGTAGCAGTCTTACCGTTGCGCTTGATGCCTGTATTCGTAGCCCAGGCGCTATCAGCTTCAAACGTTATGTTTACACGTTCCATGGTCCCATAGGTGGAGGAGCTTCCCGCTGCCCAGGAGCCGCCATTACCATTTGCGGTATCAATGACCCGGTTGGATGGGTCGTATAGAATCAATGTTTCGCCGCTATTGGAAAGGCCGCCTGTATAAATTTGATTTGCGGCAATATCAGAAACGGTTGAATCATCATCGCGTTCAAGGAGGAAATATCCCCCAGCCGGAATGACTCCTGTCAAATTGATACTGGGCGTACCTTCCGAACTTTGTAATTTCCAGCCAGAAAGATTGACAGATGAGCTTGTAGAATTATAGAGCTCGATCCATTCGTCATCAGCCAATCCAGACGCTGTACCCGCCCAGGCGACCTCGTTAATGATGATGGAGCGCGACTGGGTGGACGTTGGCGTCATGGTAGGGGTTGAAGTTGGTGTGAAGGTGGGCGTAGCAGTAGGAGGTGGAGTATTGCTTGATTTCGGGGTGCCAAGAATGTTTGTCCCGTTGGCATTCTTCCCGTTCCTTTTCACTCCCGTATTGGTCGCCCAGTCTATATCTGACTCATTACTTTCTGTCCTTACACGCTCCATCGTCCCATATGTGGAGGAACTACCTGCCGGCCAGCTTCCGCCGTTCCCATTTGCTGTATCGATGACTTTATTGGTAGCATCATACAATGTGAGAGTTTCGCCAGAATTGCTCAATTCCATCGACGTATAGATCAAATCAGCGGGAATATCGGAGACTGTGGTGTTATCGTCCTTTTCAAGCAGAAAATATCCATGAGCAGGAATAACGCCGGTTAAGTTGATTGTAGTGGTGGAATCTTTCAGTTTCCAGCCATTGAGGTCGACGGGAAATGGCCCCACGTTGTAAAGCTCTATCCACTCATCAGACGAAAGGGGAGCTGATCCTGTCCCAGCCCAGGCAACTTCGTTGATCACAATACTGCGAGTGGAAGCTGGAGTTGATGTGGGAGGAATTGCATAGGTGACATTGTTATCTATGGATGTACTGGCAATGTTGTTATTCCCTGAAAGGTCTGTTACACGGTTTGCCGCCATACTTGGAATGATCGTTCCCAAACTACTAGCAGTGGTGGCAGATAATGTGAACGTTTTATGGTCACCAGAGTCTGCAAGGCTCCAGGTAACGCCTGTTGCTGTCCCGGTCTGGGTGATGTCGGATGTGGTGAACGTGGGTATATTGATGACTTCGGAAAATGTGAGGTTGAAGTTGATTGGCAGGGTTGGGGTGGGGTCGCTTTGACCGACTGCCTGGTTGATTGTGACGGTGGGAAGAGTTGTGTCGTTGTAGGTGACACAATTGTTTGGCTCTAGGGCCAAACAACCTACATTTCCAGAGTCGAGGTTATCGTTCCCGGCCAGATCTTTTACTTTATTCGCATCAATCGAAGGGACAAGAGTTCCACTTCCGGATGCAATGGCAGACAATGTAAAGGTTTTGTGATCACCCGAGTCTGTGATGCTCCATGTAATGCCTGTGGCGCTTCCGTTTTGCTTAATATCTAAAGCGGTAAACGTACTTGCATCGATGGGATTGTCAAAGACCACATCCAAATTGATTGGAAGATCATTAACCGGCGTTATAA
>DAOQPR010000382.1:0-3153 GCA_035333265.1 Anaerolineales bacterium | reverse complement strand
CATCTTTCCTTCACCTGCGTTATAAACTGTATTCGAAAACCGCAGAACATTGTGCATGGCCACCGGACTCTCTGCATCCACATCGGTTCGATCGAACCGTAAGTCTCGCGGGGGCAAAGTCCTTAGATCGGGAAAACGCAGATTTGAAGCCTGAATATGCGGGCTTGGCTTAAGCGCAAACAACACCCCGATCACCGCAGAAATCGAAAGAAGCTTCCAAAAAATTTGAGAGAATTTTTTTAAACGCATCACTGCCCTTCCAGTTTTTTGATGGATAATGCACTAGTTTTTTGATATTTAATTTCAATTTCGAATAAAAATATGCGCAAGTTTACCCTTTTCAGGTTTTTGAATGAGAAAATTAAATAACTCTCTAATTTTTATGTATAAAAAAGCGCAATGTCTGCTCAAGGCATTGCGCTTTACGAGGCAATAGGAAAGCGTGTGAGTTACGGCAAATTGAACGCTTTTACAAGGAACACAGCCATCTGGTCGCGCGTAACCGGGGTGTCTGGGCAGTAGAGTCCGGATGCGCAGCCGGATGTGATTGCTTCTGAGGCGAGTTGCTCGATCCAGGCGGCGGCCCAATAATCAGCGGGGACATCGCCAAAGGTTCCGGTAGCAGGCGGCGGGGAGTAGGAGGCGCCATGTTTTGACTTCAAAAGGAAGACGGCCATTTGTGCGCGAGTCACGGAATTTTCTGGACAGTAGATTCCGCTTCCGCACCCGCTGGTAATTGCTTCTGCAGCGAGTTGCTTGATCCACGCTGCGGCCCAGTGACTCGTGTCCACGTCTGTAAAACCAGTGCCAACACCCACTGCAGGTGGAGTGAAACTTGAAGTGTGAATTCCTTTTAAAAGGAAGACTGCCATTTGAGCGCGAGTGACGGGAGCGGTTGGGCAGTAATTGCCATTGCCGCAGCCACCCGTGATCCCGGCGCTATAAAGACGTTCGATAAATTGCCAGGCCCAATACGAAACGGGTACATCGGAGAAAGATTGGGCAGACGACGTGGGAATGACCAACAAGGTAATGGAATTCGCCGAAAAACTGGTGTTGATCACAGACCCGGAAATTGCAACATCTGCTTTGTGAACGATGGCATTCAGATTTGCGCCACTATATTCATATACCTGTGCAGATGTTCCGGCGTCAAAGTTCGCAATGGAAATTGCGCTGCTGATGGAACTGGATGTTTTGTTGACGATCAGCAAGGTGAGTGCATTATCGCTGTTTCTTTGGGCGGCAAAGATCGAAAGCTGGGATTGATCTGGGCTGTTTGCACTGACACTTGTGGTTCCGAATTTACTGCCATTGCCATCGTAGTTTCTGAACATGCGAAATGCATAGGCCCCTGGCAGACTCGCGAATTGGTCGTAGCCCAAGGGATCATTGCCAGGGTTGGGATAGTTCCATAAAGCGGCCACATCCAAACCTTCGCGGCCAAAGATGCCAAGAACTTCTGCCTGGGCAAGCGCGCCGTTGAGGCTCTCCAGCCCGCCAAAGTTATATTCTGTAATGGCAAGTTTTGTGCCGGGGTAATAGGTATTGACCCAATCTTTCATGCGTGGAATAAGGCGAACCTTTTGCCAGTCTGCGGGTTGGTCGTTGCCGCCGATCCAGCTTTCATCCTGATAGGTGGGGTCCCATAGCGCATGTGTGGAGCGGAGCCTGAGGGCTTGTGTGGCAGCATCCCCGGCGGTGGCGAGACCAACCCCATTTTGTGGATAAAAGTGAAGGTCAAGGTAATCGAGCAGACGTGTGCCGTTGTTCTGCTCGTATTTCTTCATTTCATCCAAATACCACTCGACCTGATATTTGTTTCCATGGGTGGCGTAATCAGGAAAATAGGTGTATCCGTTTAAGGCGGCAGCATCCATGTCTTTTTGAGAGTACCAAAATCCGGACCAGCCAAAGGAGGCGTAGCCAAATATTTTTGCATTCGGGTCGGCGGTTTTGATCGCTTCTCCGTAATCAACAGATTTAGCGAGCAATTCGTCGTAGCTTTGTGCTATGGGATGCACATCACGATGGGTTTCACTCCATAGTTCCGGTTCATTATCAAGCGCATAAAATTGTACGCCGCCTGCATTTGCCGAGCCGTGGTTCGCTACCAGAGTTGCCACCCAGGCTTGCATGTTGGCAGAATTCGTCGCCACGCTGGCATCCCCAGGTGTGTTGACGATGTTTTGGCCGATTGTATTGACACCATTTCCGCAATCAGCCCGGTTGGGGTCATGGTCCTGTTGCGCTCCATATTTAGCAATGCTAAAACTACAGCTTGTTCCGTCTTTTGAAAGATATCCAAGCATGGGAATGGTGATCAAAGAACTTGTGCCTGTATTGATATTTTGGTTGACCCATTGATCGTACGTTTCGGGTTGATTCCAATCATATGCATTGGTGTTGGTGTTGTTTTCGAAGTACCAATCATTTGCGGAACTCAGGGTATTTGTCTGCCAGTTGTAGCGCGAGGTGGCGTTCCCGCCCCAGCGGCGCAGCGGCAGGTCGATCTCATTTGCAAAACTTTCCGTGGCAAAGTTCAACCCATAAATATATGGGCTGATCTCATGCCGGTTTGCGGCGACATCTACATTAAGGTCTATCGTGACAGCATTGATGTTGGATTGCGGCCCAATTGCAGTGGATACGACCAAATTTAAGATGTTGCATAGTTGAAGTAAGAATCCGAGAGCAGGTTTCATGTTCATTTTTCCTCGCAACTAAATAAAGTTACATCCTTTTACACCGGATTGGTAATAAATAAAGTATATATGATTCTGCCTGGATTCGTTCCACCTTTTTTTGATTTAAAAGAAAAGGCCTCCGTTGATGTTATATCAACGGAGGCCTGTATTTAGTTTACGGCAAATTGAAGGCTTTTACCAGAAATACCGCCATTTGATCGCGCGTGACCGGATTCTCCGGGCAGTAGTTGCCGCCACCACAACCGGAAGTAATTCCCTCTGTCGCCAACTGCTCGATCCAATCCTCAGCCCAGTGACCGGAAGTATCGCCAAAAGTGGCTGTCACATTCGGCGGGGAGTAGGATGATCCATGCATGGCCTTGAGCAGGAATACTGCCATCTGCGCGCGAGTGACCGTATTCTCCGGGCAGTAGATCCCGCTTCCGCACCCGCCGGTAATTGCTTC
>DAOQPR010000381.1:0-3155 GCA_035333265.1 Anaerolineales bacterium | reverse complement strand
TTTCCACTTCCACAGCCGCTTGTGACTCCTTCGGCAGCGAGTTGTTCGATCCATTTGTCTGCCCAATAACCGAGTGGTACATCTGTGAAGACTCCCGTAGCAGTGGGAGGAGTATATGCCGTGCCATGTATGGCTTTCAAAAGGAAAACTGCCATTTGTGCGCGGGTCACATTTGTGTCGGGGCAATAGATGCCAGAACCGCAGCCGCCGGTGATGCCTTCGGCAGCGAGTTGTTTGATCCAGGCGGCGGCCCAATACCCGGTCGCTACATCAGTAAAGCCTGTGCTGGCTCCCACGGCGGATGGAGTAAAGCTTGAACTGTGCATCCCTTTCAGCAGGAAGACTGCCATTTGAGCACGAGTGACCGGGTTATCCGGGCAATACAGCAGGTTGGGGGAGGTGGCACATCCACCCGTGATCCCGGCGGCATATAAGCGTTCAATAAAGCTGCTGGCCCAATAACTGGATGGAACATCTGAAAATGTGGAGGAGACTGAGGAGCTACTGATCTGTATATTGTGGGTTCCGGATAGCTTTTTATTAAGCGTGACCCAGAGTTCTGAAGAGGTAGAGCGCACACTCGCAAAATAATCACTACCGGATGCAAGCGTTACCCCGTCCATTGAGATTTGGGTCGAAGCCACTGAACCAGTGTAATTGTGGAGGACAATGATGGGTGAATCGAGAGTGGAAGGTGCAAGGTTCGAAACGGTAAAGGTTAGATTGGCGCTGTTATTTGCAGCATTTACTTCCCATGTTCCGAAAATGGGACTATACCCAGCAGGCGAGTAAGTTGCATTGTCATTCCGCCCAACGCCAGCAGGTCCGCTGGTTCTTACACTGCCAACACTGGCAGTTAATGTTGTTAGACTCACAGTCTTCGCCTGCAAAGCCATGCCTTGGGTCGGATTTTTCGAATGAGGATCCAACACGATATAAACGCTGTAGCTGACCTTGGGATAGCCGACAATATCATATCCATTGGAAGTGTCCGTCTGGGGTAATAAACTATTTCCAAGGGAACCCCAATCCGCTCCCCAGGCCAATCGCTTGTTATTGGTGGTTTCGTTGGCAAGGGCTACAGAATACTGAATGAGCTGATAGGCCCAATCGCTGGTACATGGCATTGTATGATCGTATGCAGGGCCTGCTCCTTCATCATTCATACAAATTTGCCCCATATTGGCGCTGGTATGACCTCTCCAAACGGGAGCCAGATAGTTGTTATAGCCTCCGGCGTTTTGCAGGGCGATGATCTGTGTTCCGGCCAAACCCATTTCGGCATCGACGTTCGCCGTCCATAAATAATCATAGGGTGCGCCGGGGTTTAGCTGGGAATAATCCCATTCATTATCCATTGTGAACGGACTGCCCAGTGTCGTGAAGCGGTAACTATCTCCCCAGGCGACACCATCCACAAGTTCTGCGCCGTTCCCACCTTCAATGTTCATATCTCCATATGGGGCGCGGAAATCTGAGTCGATGGCGTGGTCTGGTGCAGCAGAAAGGTCGAAGGTCACAGACCAGACTGGGTAGTCGCGCCCGGTTGCGAACATCCATTGGATGCGCACGGGCATGTTGTATACCGTCACATATTGGCGGTTGGGATCTAAAGCATCATTAATCCATGTCCAGGGTTCAAAGCCGTCTGTAATGGCTTGTTGCGTTAGTCCATAACGCACATAATTGAGTGTGTATTCATGAATTGCATGGTTTTCGCCGGTAAATAATTTGTCATATGTTGCACTATTTCCAGACCCCAGAGGCGAATCGTCTGCTCCATAGGAGTTTGCAAAGGATGGATTGCTCAAATGGGCAACAATGTAGCCAAACCCTCCGGCTCCATTGGCACCGGGGTTGACCGTGCGCGTCGTACTTCCATTGATCATGTAGGTGAATTGTTTTGCATTACCGCCCTTGCTATTGTCATTTCGAGCCAGGGCCGCGCTTCGCGGCAGGCAGGCACTATCGTACCAAATGTATTGGTCATTCAGATATCCGTTAATACTTTTCCCCGCATCACCTGATCCCGAATCTACGACCAGGTTTCCACAATTTCCAGCTGCCGCAGGGCTGGAAGGTGGCGTATTACTCAAGTTAGACAACAGGCCTTGTTCATTTGAGAGGCTGGGGTTGCCGCTGGTGGACGATGAAGCAGTATAGGCAGGGGTAACCTCAATTGAGCTGAACACTAGAACGAACATAAGGGTCACGAACAATTGATGTTTTGCTTTCATTTTCTTTTTCCTTGAATTTAAACATGAAGGGATTAAATTGGATAAAGTTGACCTTTATTGTACTCCCAACTACTACTGTTGCGGCCTGACAATAAAAAATCCCCAAAGGTATTCAGCCTTTGGGGATCGGCTTGAACGAGATGAATACTCTTAGGCGGTTTCCAAATATCTCTGAATTTCGTAATCCGTCACACGCAGGCGGGACTCATCCCACTCTTCCCACTTGGCGCGCATGTAGGCTTCGAACAGATATTCGCCCATCGCAGACTTGAGCACATTGTTATTCTCAAGTTCCTTCAAGGATTCTGCCAACGATCCGGGCAATTCGGTCACACCTAATTTTGTACGCTCTTCCTTATCGAGGTGATAGAGGTTGATGTTGTTCAATGGCTTGGAAGCCTTCATGTTCTTGTCGATGCCATCGAGCGCAGCGGCCAGCATGACCGTGAATGCCAGATACGGATTGGATGACGGATCGGGGAAGCGCAACTCAGCCCGGACAGCTTTATCCCGTCCTTCGGTGTAGCGCGGAATGCGGATGAGCGCCGAACGGTTTTGCTGTGCCCAGCCGATGTAAACAGGCGCTTCATAACCCGGCACCAAACGCTTGTAAGAGTTCACCGTAGGAGCGACCACACCGGCAAGGGCGCGGGCGTGTTCAAGCTGACCTGCAATGAAGGAATAGGCTAATGGCGAAAGGTGAGCTTCATCTTTTGCATCGAAGAACAGGTTGTTGCCGGTCTTGGTATCAAACAGTGACTGATGACAGTGCATTCCAGAGCCATTGATCCCATACACGGGCTTCGGCATGAACGATGCGACAAGCCCGTGCTGGGCGGCGATCGCCTTCACCGTGTACTTAAGCGTCAGAACGTTATCCGCAGCTTTGAGCGCGTCTGCGAAGCGGAAATCAATTTC
>DAOQPR010000380.1:0-3160 GCA_035333265.1 Anaerolineales bacterium | reverse complement strand
ATCGTCGTTCGACGATAGCCTTCATGGACAGAGTCGGTCTGCTCCATTTTGTACACTGGCAGGGAAAGCGGAGTGAAGGCATAGCCTCCGACACAAATCATTGCCACACAAAGAAGGCCGGTGCAGAAAAATATACCGATCACAACAGGCACGATTTGTTTCTTATTTTTCATGCTGCACTTTGCTCCATTTCGCTTCACATTGCATATAAATGCTTTTCCATCTCATCAACCGGGATAATCTTATTCTCACCGGGGATGAACAGGCTTTCATCCCTCAGGCAATAATGCAATTGTTCCCAGCGTGTCTTGGCGCGTTCCCAGCGCGGGCGTTCGTCGCGGTCAAAGACGGCTTTCTTCTCACGGTACGATTTCATATCCTTGTTGAAACGATCTCTGATCTTGGAACCGAGCCAGAAAATCAACGCCACTACAACCACCCCACTACATAGAATGGGCAGGCCAAGCACAAGGCTTGTGATCAGCCACACGGGCAGCCCGGCAATATTCGGCAGCATCGTGGACCCGGCGATCAAACCTCCCAAAATGGAGGCAATGACTCCCAAAAGAGACAGCCCAATCGGCCCCAGAATCGAGCAGAGAAAGAAAATAATCAATCCCCCAAACCCATACCAAATGCCGGGGTGGGTGGGGCTGGTAGGTTCCTCTGGCGGTTTGAGCTTTAAACCCAGGGTGGTATGCGCCGTCCGCAGGTGTTCGGTGGTAGTTGTATTGCCCCACGAGTCGATGCCGGTGGAGGTTTCCTTCCACTCTTTTGTGTTCGAGGCGTAGAGGCTGGTCACTTTTTGGACCTGGTCAGTCTGTTTACAGGTGGGGCAAATGGGCAGTTGATAGGCAACCATAAATTCCTCTTTATGGGCCTAACTATACAAAACCGACTGTTGACTCTATTCACATTTCTTGACAGTTTGTTTAGTACAATCGGTTGATGCCTCAAAACGCAGAACCTCCCGGCCCGCAGAGCTACTCCACCTTCGGAGAACTCCTGCGCTTTCTGCGTGAACGCGCGCATCTGTCCCAACGTCAACTGGCAGAGTTGGTGGGATATCATTTCAGCTACATCAGTTATCTGGAGAAAAACACACGCATCGTCGAAGAGGCCACCTTGTTGGGGCGCTTCATCCCTGCCCTGGGTCTGGAAAACGACCCGGAATGGGCCGCCCGCCTGATCGAACTCTCCAAAGTAAAAAAAGAAGACCAGCCTTTGGTTCGGGAGAAAGCGGGGACCGCTAACGGGGAGGAAAAGGCCAATAGCTTGCCGACCAGCCTCACGTCGATGATCGGACGCGAATATGAATCCACCCGCCTACGCAAACTGATCCTTGATCCTGAAATTCGCCTGGTTACCATTGTAGGTCCGCCCGGGGTCGGTAAGACTTGCCTGGCATTGAATACTGCCCATAAAGTATTCACCGCCTTTCCGCAAGGATGTACATTTGTCGACCTGACGCCGATCCATAATGCGGAAATGGTCATATCCACGCTGGCTGTAGCACTTGGAATTCCGGCTTCGTCGAAAATGCCCACACAAGAATCGATCCGCAATGCGTTGCATGATAAAACGATGTTGTTGGTGCTTGATAACTTCGAACAGATCATCTCCGCGGCTCCGCAGCTTTTGCCTTTGCTGGGTGATGTGCCCGGCTTGAAACTTCTTGTCACCAGTCGTGAGGCGCTGCGTTTGCGCGGCGAACGGGAATTTCATCTTGCCCCATTGCCCATTCCGCGCGAATATAAAAATAGCCCAACCAGCCAATTGCAGGATTTCCCGTCCGTGAGTCTATTCATTGAACGCGCGCAAGCGGTGAAGCCTGAATTTAAATTGGATGAAAAGAACGCCTCAACCATCGCCGAGATCTGTTCCCGCTTAGACGGCTTGCCCCTCGCCATCGAATTGGCCGCTGCGCGCATCCGCACCCTCAGCCTGCCCTCGATGCTCGAACAATTCGACCGCCGTTTTGATTGGCTTACCCAGGGCGCACGCGACCTGCCCGCCTGGCGGCAAACCCTGCAAGGTGCAATTGAATGGAGTTACAACCTGCTTTCTGAAAAAGAAAAGGCTTTGTTTGCAAGGCTGTCTGTCTTCAACGGCGGCTGGACTCTGCAAGCCGCTGAGGAAGTTTGCAGTGACGATCTCTTATGTCCGCGTGCAGAGATCATGAATTTACTGATTCAACTGGTGGATAAATCGCTGGTAACGCCGAACGCCGAAGAGCAGCGTTATACCTTTTTGGAAACTCTGCGTGAGTTTGCTTCTCACAAGTTGATCGAAAGCGGCGAAGCGGATCGCCTGCAAGAGAAGCATGGCGAATATTATTTGAAATTTGCACAGACTGCAAAGCCGCATTTGCAACGGGGGAGCGATCAACTTCTCTGGCTTCATCGCATGGAGAACGAATATAATAATCTGCGCAAGGCGTTGGGGTGGGTCGTCGAAACCTCGAAGAATGCCGAAGTTGCCATCGAGTTTGGGCGCGCCATTCACATCTTTTGGCTCACGCGCAGTTACATCAATGAGGCGCGTCACTGGCTGGGAAAGATCCTGGCCTTGGATTCTCCGCCCACCGAAACTCGTGCCAACCTCCTGCGCTTCGCCAGTGATTACGCCAGCTCGCAGGGTGATTACGTCAAGGCTAATCTTCTCGAAAAAGAAGCAATGGAAATCTCCAAGTCACTAGGCGATGAAGCCGGGATTTACTATTCCATGGATGGCATGGCCATGCTGGCCGGGATGCAGGGAGATTATGCCCGCACCGCGGAACTGCTGGAAGAAGTGCTTGTTTATCGGCGAAAGATAGGTGATACGATGCTTCTCGTGGGCACGATCAATAACCTCGCCATTGCCAGCTACAGGTTGGGAAACCTCGAACGCGCAAAATTGCTCTATGCCGAAACAATCGAGATCAATAGAGCGGCGAGCGAAAACAAATCTCTGGCCCATGCCTTGAATGGGCTGGGGGAGGTCCATGTGCGCTTGAAGGAATACGAAACTGCGCTGCAATTCCTGCGTGAGAGCCTGCTGATCCGTTATCAGTTGGGCGAGATGAAAGGGATGACTCATTCCCTTAATTCGATTGCCATGTGCACAGAATATCTTGGGGATAACCTGCTTGCCGCGAAATTGGAAAGCGCCGCCGCCA
>DAOQPR010000379.1:0-3167 GCA_035333265.1 Anaerolineales bacterium | reverse complement strand
TCCGCCGAATCCTGCTCTGCCTTCCCATCCTCATCCTCGCTGGGGCTTGTGCCCCCACCGTTACCCCAACACCCTTCCGTCCGCCCACCCCCATCCCACCTACTGCTCCATTACCAACCACCACTCCCATCCCGACCATCCCCATTCCTCCCACCCTCGCGCCGACGGCAACTGTCACTCCCACAGAGGGACCGTGTACCAATCAGCTCTCCTTTATCGATGACGTTACCATCGAAGATGGTTCCTCTTTTCTCCCCGGCGCTTCAATGGATAAGCAATGGCTCGTCCAAAACAGCGGCACCTGCGATTGGGACTCGACCTATAAACTCAAGTGGGTGGGCGGCAATCCCTTTGGAGTATCAGAAATACAACCCCTCTTCCCAGCCAAAGCCGGAAATCAGGCCACCCTACAAATCCTCTTCACCGCCCCCATCGAACCGGGAGCCTATGAGTCCGCCTGGCAGGCTGTTGACCCGCAGGGAAATTTCTTTGGTGATCTGGTGTTTATCAAAATTGTGGTAACCCCATGAAATGAAGCTAAAACATATAGCGATCGTTTTGCTCTTTCTTTCTGGGCTGATCCTGCAAGCCTGTTCCGCTCCCAAGACCTGCGATGAAATTACAAATGGCCAGGAATGTCTGCGAATTTTATTCATTGGCAATAGCTACACCTTCACGAACGACCTGCCCGGCACATTTGCCGAGCTGGCACGTTCTGGCGCTCACCAGGTGGAAGTTCAAATGGTCGCTGAAGGCGGCTGGGGATTTGATGACCACATGTCTGCATTCGATACCATTACGGCCATCAAATCCAAAGAGTGGGACTATATTGTGCTTCAGGAACGCAGTCAAAACCCTGCCGTGCCTTACTCCCGAACCAACGATATGTATCCGGCGGCGCGGGCATTGGTTGCTCAAATCCGTGCTGTGGGCGCCAAACCCATCTTCTTTGTGACATGGGGATATAAGAATGGATCCCCCGATATTGAACTCCCGGACTATATCTCCATGCAGATAGCGGTTGATAAAGGGTATCAGGCCATTGCCCAGGAGTTGAATGTGACCCTTGCACCTGTCGGAGATGCCTGGTACAACGCGCTCAAAGCCTCGCCGCCCCCGGAGTTATGGCAGGAGGATGGAAGCCATCCTTCTCCAATTGGAACATATCTTGCCGCAAACGTGTTTTATGCAACCATTTTCAATGAAAGCCCGGTCGGGCTATCGTATCGCGGCGGCGTGTCGAAGGAAGAAGCCGCGCAAATGCAAAAAGTTGCCGCACTGGTTGTACTGAAGATTCGATAGTCAGGGCTTACGGGAGGCCTCCGAAAGTTCTACTTTCGGAAACCCTGCCTGAAGTAGAACTTCAGGATTCTAAAATGCTTATGCGAGAAGTCTATTAAAAATGAACTCACTCGCGAATCTTAAATTCGAGGTGAGTTCATTTTTAATATTTGATGGAAGTGCGATTTACAGTCTAACTCACGCTCATGAACCCAAACAACTTCCACATACCGCGCATGAATTTGTGACCGCCATCCGGGTTGAGGTATTGATTCGGGCAGGAGCCGGGGATGACGGTGATGCCGTTGGCTTTGCACACATCCACAGCCGATTGGGAGACGCTTGTCATATTTTGGGCAAGACCGGGTTTGACGCCCATCATGCAGTGCATCCACACATGTTTTACGCCGAGGTTCACGCATTGCTCCACGATCTGGTCGGTCACTTTGGGGTTGGCGAGGATGAAGACAGCATCTGGCTTGAGCGGCAGGGAGGTCAGGTCGGGGTAGCAGGTGTCGCCTTGGAAGGAGGCGATGCGTGGGTTGATGGGGAAGACTTCGTAGCCAGCATCCTTGAATTTTGTGTACGCCGCATTGCATCCCGTCTCGCGCTTGTCTGAAACGCCCACAACGGCGATCCGCTTTTGGGCGAGGAAATTCTGAACCATGCTATCGAGTTTGGACATGAGAGTTTCTCCTTTACTGTGTAACCTACGCTTTGAAGGATTGAAGGTTACATGCATTGAAGATTATAAGGAGAAATGATATGCCTTCAAGATGACGAATATCATAAGGGGGTAATCTCACGGCATTTTTTTATGCGGCCAGGGAGCGAGTGGGGCAACAACTCCATAGCCCATGTTGGTTGCTATGTTTTCGAAGATTTCACGGGTGGGGTCGTCCAGCGGGATGTATTGGTTGAGGAACAATTCACCGTGCGGTGTGATCGAAACGGTGGTGGAAGTGGCGTAGCTTAACGGCCCAAAATCGGAATGGGTGTAGGAGAAGACATCCACATTGGCTTCCCGGTCCTGCTCGAAGGAGGAGACCAGGCGCCAATAACGGGTGAAAAGCGGAAATTCGTTTGGGTTGCGGAAGGCGTTGAGCAGGTATTGGAAATAGGGTTTCGCGCGGTAGCGCAAACTGTTCTCGCGCACAAAGCGCATTGAGCCGATGGCGTAGTGATCCCAATTATCTGTGATCTTGGAACGCAGCGCCAGTTCCTTGCCAAACATCATGCGCACGGTGCTATAGCCGCCAGGCAGAGAAGAGGCGGTTGAGATGATTTCTGATGGCACCTGAAAAAAACCGAGGGCAATGTAATTGAGAGCCAGTACATCAGAATAGACATCCATAATGAAGGCAGGCAGGCGTTGGGCTTCAATGATGGTAAGCATTTTGCGGAGAACCTTCTCTGCACTGACTGTGTCGGTGGCCAACGCGGCTGAAGGCTGGCGGATGAGGCGTTTTTCATTGATGCCTGAGGCCGCCAGGAAGAATTCGCGCCGTTCGATGGTGGTGAGGTGAAAGGAGTTGGCCAGGCAGAATAAAAGTTCCGGGTCGAAGTGTTTTTTTACCCCGCGTTCGATCTGGCTGATGATGGCGGTGTCCAAGTTGGAGTATTCTGCCAGTTCGCTTTGCGTCCATTCCATATCTTCTCGCAGCATTGCGATCAGCACCCCAAATTCAAAGCGATCCATATGGCCTCCAATAAACTTGTCGACAACTTTAAAATATTTTCGAGTCCAGTCTAAACTAATTTGCTGGACTTTTCAAGCCTTAATTGTACAATCTTTCTGTTGAATTTCTCTGCCATCCTCTACCTCTGTAGGAGGGGAGGGGAACTACATTGGGACCTCAGCCTTAGGGCTGAGGTTTTATTTTAAG
>DAOQPR010000378.1:0-3168 GCA_035333265.1 Anaerolineales bacterium | reverse complement strand
GGTATGAGAAGGAAAAGTTCGAGATGAAATTCCTCGGTCATCACGGCGGTTTGACTCCGCAAGAGATGGAAACCGTCCTGTATTCTCTCGAAATTGGTTAAATCAAAAGGCGGCTTGTACAAGCCGCCTTTTGATTTTTTTTACTGCAACGACTCTGCCATTCGCAGGATATCTTCCTTCGATACGCTGCCGCTCAAGTTGTATTGCACCCCATCCTGTATCCAGGACAGAGAAACGATCGGGAGGGTTTGATCAATCACGATATCAGGTCCGGGGGTTCCATCCGTCATTGGCACGGCAGAGATGGAAAGCTCGTTCGACATCAAAAACCCAGGGTTACCGTTCACTTCCAGCTCGGTCACTTCACCGCCTTCGGGTCGCACCAGCCCATTTTCATCTGCCGGGTTGACCATCAGAGTGATCACCCCTTGTTCATGATCCCAGCGAATGTTTAATCCAACCACTTCATCCTTCAATGAGACCATGGTCACTTCATCTTCCGCCAAAACATAGCCTTCAGGCGCCCAGGTTGGGAGGAGCAACGAATAATCCACCTGTTCGCGCGCTTCTGCAAGAGGTACAGTTTCACTTGGCATAAGCTTGTCATCTTCCAAAAACAGGACAGTAGGCTGATCAGAGTTTTGTGGAAGTGCAGCAAACGATATGAACACAACTTCAAAGGCCTCGGCCGCCTGTGCCCGAGCCGCAGGAACGGCGGCGATCAACGCGAATGCAACCAGCAACATGAGCATTGCAAAACGCAGTATGGGTTTAAAAGTCTTCATGGTTTCTCCTTGTTTAAGTTTCATATGTAACGACCTTGCAAACTCCGGCCGGGGTTGCTTCTTGTAATTCTTCAAAAAATTATCATTCATGGTGCATCTCCCATGCATCGCGCAGCACTTTCACCGCGCGGTTCAAAATGGTACCAACATTCGTCTCGCTCAAAGAAGTCACCTGGGCGATCTCACGGTTGTTCATCTCCGCTCCATATTTGAGCGCGATCAACTCCCGGGTGCGCGGATTCAATTGACTTAATAGAATTTCCAACCTGCGGGCTTCATCGGCTCGTTGAAAATGTTCCTCCACCGAGAACGAATCCGGCACCTCTTCCAGCGCCTCCAGCCCAACCTCGAGCCTGTTTCTGCGAAAATGATCATTCGCCGTATTTCGGGCAATCGCAAACAACCATGTGCCGATCGACCCTGCATCCTGCCGAAATTGACCGCGGGAGCGCCAGGCCTTCTCAAAAGCTGTCGAGGTCAGGTCTTCTGCCAGGGCATCGTCTCCAACGCGGTAACGAAAAAAGTTAAATACCCTTGGAAAGTACTCCTCAAAGACCGCATCCCAGTCAATTATTTCCGTTTTTGCTTTGTCTCTCTTGAATAACATAGCCATGCTGTTCATACCTTTGTATACGGACAAACCTCAAAAGTATCACGGATTAAAACAAAAAAGTCCCTCCAGGGTTTGGAGGGACTTCAAGGTTATGCTCACTCACCTTTTGCGTGTCCGTATGGACCCCAGTCGCACAGGTTGATGAAAGGGGTTTCCTTGCCGCCTTCGACGAGGAATGACCGCATCAAGCCATTCGAGTGTGTGTATGCGCCTTCAAGATTGTAGCCGGGCGCCCAGGCATAAGCATAGTATCTGCCATTGGGGAGAAGCACACTGTAGGTGTTCTGGTTCTCCACGATGGAGAACTGGATGCGTTCACCTGTCACTGCGTTCTCAAAGTAGAGTGTCATGGGCGGGTTGAATTCGCTTGGGTAGCACAGGTTGCCGCTCACTGTCCCATGTGGAGGGACTTGTGTAACCACCTGATCCTTCACACGAATGTCCACGTAAATGGGGGCGTTGGCTTTGTCTCCGCTGCCGAAGAGCGCGCCGGATGTGGTACGCAGCATCCAGTATCCTCGGAAGGAACCTTCGACGGAAGGGGCTGTGAACGCGATGGAGATGTCGATGGTTTGACCGGGGGAGACATACCCTGGAAGGCGGATGGAGGTTGTGCTGCCAAGCTGGTCGCCGCTGTTGAAGACCAGGGTGTAATCGGGCGTCCAGGTGCAGGTGCCGCGGTTCTTGATGCGCCAGGTCTTGGTGAATGTTTCCCTGGGGCGTAAGGTCGTGCCATCGGGGATCGTCACATCCATGACGAACGCCATCCAATCACAGTATGAGGTGGGGGTGTTCGTCGGAAGCGCTGTCGCTGTAGGCGCAGGCGTGTTGGTGACAGGAACAGCTGTCGCCGTAGGAGGAGGCGGGGTTTGCGTCGGCACATTAAGAGTCAGTGCGGCTGTGGTCTGGGTCACCATGGCTTGTACCGTGGCTTCCGGGTTGGCCTGGGGATGTTCGGCTTTTAGCAACGGCATGGCAAATACGCTAAGAGGGTAAAGGGCCAGCACGCATAAAGCTAAAATGCCAAATATAATAATGATGGTATTGGTTGTAAGTTTCATGTTCGTCCTCATTTCTAATGCCCATCTAGAACGATAAAACCATCGAAAAGGTTCCCAGTACTTTAGTACCTGGAACACGGAGAAAATTTATATGATTTCATCAACTGATCTAAATCCCCTCATTCTGTCTGCCTTTACGAAGGAAATCTCCTGGCTGGAAGCCTCGAATCGGTTTTCCCTGGATGAACTCATAGAGACCTTTTTCCATACGCGTGAGAATGTTCAGGAAAGTCTGGCAAGTTTATCGGATGCACAGGCAGCTTTTGTTTCAGAGGTTCATCCGTTCTGGTCGATCAGTGAATCCATTACACATTTGATCTATACCCAGGGTTTTTATCACAATAAACTATTGGAAATTTCCACCAGCCAGTTGCCGCATGTGGTGGAAGCCGCTCGTGGCTTCGGTGAAGGTGCAAAACAAAGTGTGCCGGTGAAGGATTTGATAGTAAGCCTGAATGCAGCCACGGAGAGAATTCAGGTGGTGATCGAACAGACGCGCAATTCCCATAACCCGGAAAAGACGGAAAAGAATCCCGCCTTTGGCGTGTGCAATTACAAGACGTGGATTTTGCTTTTGCTGGCTCACGAGGTGGATCATTTGCGGCAGATCGCGGCCATGCGCACGGTGGCAAAGACAAATGTGTAGGTCACTGCTAAGTAGTCGGTTGTATATCTTTATAAATCCCCGTGGCTCTGGCAGGGGTTTAGC
>DAOQPR010000377.1:0-3177 GCA_035333265.1 Anaerolineales bacterium | reverse complement strand
TGGCTATTTGTTTACGCTCCTGACGGTAAATATTACCCGCAATGCAATGATGGTCCTGCAAATAAGTCAAATTGCACTTTGAGCGGCGAATGGTCCATGCGAACCTATCTTGGTGATGAATGTAAATCGTATTTTCTGGTGCTTGTGTCTACCGACAGTGAAGGAGAAAGATTCCTTCTTGGCACCATGGACCAATGGGAAACAAATAAAAGTTACACCGGGTTAAGAGGGGATGAATTAAAACCTTATGAAATCCAAGAACTGTATAGCGTCCAAGTCGAGACGGGAAATTGCGCAACAGAGACTCCCACTCCGTAGTGATAGGTAACAAGGAGGTAAAGAGCATAACAAGGCTGTAAATTCGGTTTTTGACGGCTCAAAATAAACAAGGTTGAATAACTAGAGGAGATCTATATGTATAAAAAAACGTTTTTTGTTGCAGTCTCGACTTTCTTGATGATCTTTTTGCTTATGGGATGCACGACAACGCCCACCTCAGTAGCCACGGATGCCCCAGCCGATGTCTCTACGGATGCCCCTGCTAAATCTCAAATCATATACAAGGGCACCTCATTAACCCAGGGATATGATATGGGCGTTGATACATCGGGTCAGCTCCGTAATTGGGTCACTGACATGCATGACTCTATGTGTATGAATTACCCAGGCAACCAAGGGTGGGGCGCCGTATTCATTACGTTTGGAAAGTCCGTTCCTGTCGACCAACGCCAGACACAGGATTTATCCACTTATAAGACCCTGAGCATGGAACTAAAAGGTGAAAATGGCGGTGAGTATCTATCGATCGGCCTTAAAGACAAGACGGACCCGGATGACGGAAGTGAAAGAAAGTATAGCGTTACAGTAACGAACGACTGGAAAGCTTATACTTTTCCTTTATCGGATTTTGACACGGCCGATGCGACTCAGCTGTATGTGGTCACCGAATTTGTGTTCGAGCCTGATACACCAGCAGAAAATGTGTGTTTTCGGAATATTGAGTATTTGCCGTAGGGAAATGGGTCGCCATCCAAACTACGACATGCCAGGGCTGATGGAGATGGGGGCGTTGTTGCGGGTTTGGATTTGACATTGCGTGTCGGAATATACCCAGACCTGGCATGTCTTCTATGCAAAATGAAATGAAGTGGGGAGGTGGCTCGGAAGACCTGTCAGGTTTGGAATAAGACGGTCCATGCGGATAAAGCGCGGGTGGGGCTTGTATATTGCAGTGACTTAATGGACAATAATAGCATATGGATCTTGATAACCCTGTCATCCAGCTTTGCATGGAAGGCACCCGGGCGGAATTCCTGGGGCAAATTGAGCAGGCTCGTGCCCTATACCGAAAAGCATGGGAATCTGTTCAGAGTGACTATGACGGTTGTATTGCCGCTCATTATGTGGCACGCCATCAAGAGGATCACCGGGAAAGGCTTTATTGGAATCAGGTTGCGCTGGAGAGAGCGAATGCGGTTACCGATGACAGCGTCCGGGAGTTTTACCCGTCGCTTTTTCTGAATATGGGCCAGTCGTATGAACTGCTCGGTAATGCTGAAGAAGCCAGACGCTATTACGGTCTGGCGGCTGAATTGGGTGTTGTCCACCAAATGGATGATCCCCAAGAGACATAAAAGAAGATCCTTGTGTGTCTTGCAAGGAGATCGGAGTTTATCTATGCCAGAATCTGAAAAGATTTCCAAATGGTATTCCAATCCTCTGAATGAACTTGAGAGATATGGAACTTCATTCTCCTGACCTGCCAACCGAGTTCACTTCCGAGCGCCTGTTGTTGCGGCGTTACCGCGAGGAAGATATCCCCACTTATTGGAAAATGTTGCGCAATAATGAGCAGCACTTGCACGAATTCCTACCGCCTTTTTTGAGCGATATGCAAAGCAAAGAAGAGGTCAAGTCCTGGTTTGAGCGCCAGGATGCAGAATGGAATGCCCGGACCCTGTTCATATTCGGGGTCTGGGAGCATGAAACAGGGGTTTATATTGGCGAGAGTTATCTTGCCAACCCAGACTGGGATGCGCCCAGGATCGAAGTCGGTTACTTTCTCGTCAAGGAGTTTACAGGAAGGGGATATGCAACTGAGGCCGCAATGGCTGCGGTCCGATATGCCTTTGAGAATCTGAAGGTCCTGCGTATCGATCTACGGTGTGCCGCCGATAATACCGCCAGCATCCGGGTGGCGAAGCGTTGCGGATTTACGCAGGAGGGGTGCTTCCGCCAGCATCATCGAAAGAAAGATGGTACGCTTGTTGATATGCTTTGGTATGGGTTGCTTCTCTCGGAATGGCAAGCCATGCAACTTCCATGATGCCATGACGGCGAATCGTAGAGACTAGAGACAGGCCGCTGCTGTGTCTGTATATCCACAGACCTGCCAGGTCTTGAAGGGGTGGAAGATTAAGCGTTAAGGACGGAATTTGATTGTTACAGTATGATAGCGCACAAATGGATATCCCTTCCATCCTCGGTACATTTGGAACCATGCTCGGACTGGTTCGCGCGATGCCGCAATTCCTGCGACTGTTACGCGCCAGAGAAGCCTTTGGCGTCTCGGTGGATACGGCTGCGACCAGCGCCATCTGCAGTTTTGGCTGGGTGGTCTATGGGACGTTAACGGGTCAGTTCTTCTTCAGCCTTTCCAGCGGCCTGACAGGTCTCATCTTTGCCCTGATCACATTGTTCGCCTTGCGCTTTGGCCGCCGGGTCAGTGAGTTCAGGGTGGCACCGTTCTGGTTCGTGGTTCTGATCCTGGCAGGGGGGCTCGCTGGCAAAAACGGATTGGGCGCGGTTCTGTCCATCAGTGTGCTGGTTGCCAATATCCCCCAACTTTGGCTGGCCTATAAAGAAAGTGACCTGACCGATCTATCCCTGGGGACATGGATGATCTCGACGGTAGAGGGTCTGATCTGGTTGACCTATGCACTGCTCTTGCGGGACGGCGCGATCATCGTATCCGCTTTTTTTCAGGCAATGACCAGCGGGTTGATCGTGGCATTAAAACTGACACGTCAGGCAAAGGCCCAAAGATAAAAAGGGTAGAGAAGACCCCGGTACCACCCATTCCCCCGTTATTACTTTTATGCGCGCGCGGTGTTCCATCCATTAAATTTATCGGTATGGAGAGTACGGCAGGCAATCCGGAAAGGAAAGATCATGGAA
>DAOQPR010000376.1:0-3182 GCA_035333265.1 Anaerolineales bacterium | reverse complement strand
TGGGAAACGCTGGGTCCCATGGGGCCTAACCTTGCCCACAGGCTTGCCATAATGGCGACAAGCATAATGGCAGAGGCGGCGAAAATAAATACTCTGGATTTCCTATTCATACATTCTCCTTTTAATGGATTTATACCCGCCCATCGGGGCAGATAAGAAACATAGATGAATTATATAGAAATTAACACTAGAATACAACCATCGGCCTGAAACTTTCAAAATCATTTTCCGACTACCTTGTCTGATTATCGACCATAAATTCCGGATAATACATTCTCTTGCAGGAAGAAACGCTGAAGAATAGCGAAAAGAATAAGCGTTGGCAAGGTCATCAACATGGTACCGGCCATCAGGAGGGGCCAGTTGGTCTTATCCATCTCCTGTAATTGACGCACACCGACAGGAAGGGTGTAGAGGGATTGGGATTTTAAATAAAATAGCGGACTGGCAAAATCTCCCCAATAAAGCAGAAAAGCCAGGATGCCAACGACGATCAGGGTTGCCCGAGATAATGGCAAGGCCACCCGCCACCAGATCGAAAAAGCATTTGCGCCATCCATACGGGCGGTTTCGAAAAGCTCGGCTGGGATGCGGCGGAAGCTCCAATAAAAAAGGAGAATGAATAATGGGTTTGAACCCATCAAACTGGGGAAGATCAGAGCCATATGCGAGTTGAAGATGCCCAATTCCCGGTAAAGGATGAAGCGGGCCAGCCATATGGCCGTTAGAGGGATGAGCATTAGTACAACCGAAATGAGAATTAAACGCCCCCGCATTTGCCGACTCAGTTGCGACATGCCAAACCCAGCCAGTGAGGAAGTGAGCAAGGTCAATGCGACGGCGGTCAGTGAGACCCAGATCGAATTTAGCAGATATTTCCCAATAGGGAGTAGATCAAAGATGCGAATGTAATTTGACCAGGAAACAGGTTTGGGCAGCCACTCAACTGTCTGTGGTGGGGGCAGGCCTGGTTGGCGGAGGGAGGCGGCAAGCATCCAAAGCAGAGGTAAAAGGAACAGGGCGGAGATCAGGATGGAGATAAGGTGAAAAAGCAGACTTCGAATGCTTGCATTTAGATTAGAACTCACTGGCTTCCTCCTCTCCCCAGTTTCCCACCACGGTCACAACCATACCAATCAGGGATGCGACTGTTAGAATCAGTACAAGCGTCATGGCAGAGGCAGGGCCGAAGTGTAAACGGTCGAAGGCTTCTTCGTAAATGTGAAGGGGCAGGAATAAGGTGGAGTAATATGGGTCGCCGTTCGTCATGATGAGATTGGCTGTGAATAGGCTTTGCCCACTAAGAATAATATCTCGTAATGTAAGAAGGAGCAGCCAGGGGAGGAGCAGGGGCAGGGTGATAAAGCGGAATTGCTGCCAGCCCGACCCACCATCCACGGAAGCGGCGGCATAGTAATCAGACGGGATATTTTGTAAACCGGCCAAAAGAACAACAAAGCCTTCACCGATCTGAAACGCAGACATGATGACAAAGGCCAGTTTTGCAAATCTCTCGTCCACCAGCCAGGCTGGCGCTGGCAGCCCAAAAGCAGTGAGAATAAAGTTCAGCGGGCCGTATAAAGGATTGAAGACCCACAACCAGATGAGTGCATAGGCAACGTCTGGCAGGATGGTGGGCAGATAGACGGCAGCCCGATACAAGCCAACCCCTTTTTGCTGCCGTTGCAACCAGAGTGCAAGCAACAAAGCAGCGAGAATACGGATGGGGACAGCGAAAAAAGTAAAATATAACGTGTTGTATAAAGCCAGTGGGGGAAGAATATCGAACGGGTTGGCAAAGGTCAGACGAAAGTTGTTCCAGCCAACCCAAACGGGTGTTGAAATTCCGTCATAGCGGATGAAGGCGAGTAACGTGGTTAGAACTGCGGGCAGACCAATAAGCGCTACCGCCCCCAAAAGATAGGGTGAGAGCATCATCCATAGTTGGGTGCGGTAGCGCATTTGAAAAAAGAAATTATCTATTCGATCTCAGTGAAGAGCGGCAGGGTACGGTCATAGGCTGAAAGCATGGCTTCTTTGACTGTGGCGTTTCCGTAAAAGGCGCGCGCCAGTTCTTCGCTGCAAATCTCTTCGATCTCGGCCCAGTTAGCCTGCTGTGGCAGACGGTACATGGTGTCGATGGCATCTAAAAATGCGCGGCTGTTTTCCGGCTTGGACCCAGGCTCAAGATATGCTTCAGATTCCGCCACCTGAATCAGAGATGGCACGGTTCGGCCTGTTCCGGCGATGATGGTTTGACCTTCAACCGCATTTGCATATTCGATGAACGTCCAGGCAGCATCCTTGTTTTTGCTGGCTGCTGTCAGGCAGTAGGCATCTGAATGCAGGATGGTTCCTTCGCGGTCACCTGCCGGAAGAGTTGCAACATCCCAATCAAAAGCGGTGATCTCTCTAAAGGTGGGAACGACCCGGCGGCTGTTGAAATACATGGCAGTGCGGCCATTGATGAAACGGTTCTCACTGCTTTCAGATTCTTCTCCAGCGGCATCTGGCACGATGTGATATTTCACTTGCCAATCCACAAACCATTGAATGGCTTCGAGGGCGGGTGGGTCTGTTAGGAGGAGGCGGCTTTCATCGCTTATATTTCCACCGTTCTGCCAGACGAAGGGCGCCACCCGGATCAATTCCGGCTCGACCCCCGCTCCATATTGATCCACCTGCCCATCCTGATCGGTGTCGAGGGTAAGAGCCTGGGCGGCGGTGATGAAGTCGTTCCACGTCCAGTCGTTGTTGGGGTAGGCAAGCCCGGCTGCGTCAAACAAATCTTTGTTGTAGTACATGGCCAGGCTTGATATGTTTTGTGGAATGCAAACCACATTATTTCCCATGGAAAACGCCTGCAGAGGGAGATCATAAAAATCACCGACTTTAATCAGTTCAGATTTATCCAGGTAAGGGCCAAGCGGCTCAAAGGCATTCTTTGCGGCAAGTTCTGTAAAGCGCCGGTAATTAATCAAAACAATGTCAGCCGGGCTTCCAGCGGTAAGATCGGCCGCGACACGTTTGCGATAGTCACCCTGATTTGGGACTTCAATAACCTCAACTGAAATTTCAGGATGTTCCCCTTGAAAAGCATCGACCAGTGTGTGATAGGCCTGGAGCTCTGCCGGTTCGCCAAAGATCATGAATGAGATCGAGCCGGAGGGCTTTGCGCCCTG
>DAOQPR010000375.1:0-3183 GCA_035333265.1 Anaerolineales bacterium | reverse complement strand
TCTCCGCCGCCGATTATGAAAATGCTGCCTGCCTGATCGAACCCCAGTCACAGCGTTGGATCGAACATGGAGAAACCCGGACCATTCTCAGCTATTTGGATCGCCTTCCCCCAGAGTTGACATGGCATCGATGGAGCCTGGCGCTATGGTATGCCTGGGCATATGCTATTAAGGGGAACATTGAGTCCGCTGAAATTTGGGTAAATCGTTTGGAAAGCCTGATCACGCCCATAATCGCTGAGGCATCTCATCGTGAAGATCAACCTCTGGCTGAAAGCATGCAAAATGCCTACGCCCAGGTTATGGCGATCCGTTCTGTCATTGCCCGGCACCGAAAAGATTTCATCCATGCGATCGCCCTGGGTGAGCAGGCTCTACAGCTGATGCCTGAAGAGAACCTGAATTTGAGGACGATCATCTCTGCATTGCACTCATCCGTGATTTTGGCGGCTGGAGATTTTGACCAGGCGGAAAGTCTCCTGCAGTCTGCGCGTGTAATGGCCCGGCAAACAAAGAATCCCTATATCACGTTCACTATGCTGCTGAATGAGGCTGCTCTGGCAGTTATGCGTGGACAACTCCGCCGGGCTTTCGACCTAAATCATGAGGCGGTACGCCTGACCCAGACTTCATCCATGGAGCGGCTTGCCTTTTTACCGATGCTCCGCTTGGGGCGCATTTACTATTACTGGAATCAGCTTTCCGAAGGCAGGCAACAGATTTCCACGGCCTTACAGCAGGCGGACCGTGAACATTATGCGGAGGCTGTGACTCGAGGACAGGTGACTCTTGCCTGGATCCAAAACTCCGAAGGGCAATATGCACAGGCAGTCCAAACCCTTGCGGATGCTGAAGAGAATGCGGCCAGGTCTCATCAGGCCGAGACAGCTGACGTGGTGAGAGCGGTCCGGGCCCAGATTCAATTTTGGGCGGGCGAAAAAGAAGCGGCTCACTCCTGGATGAGAATGTTAGGCTGGGATCCCATGGATCCAACCCGTTCGGGAAAAATACCCAACGATGAGGCTTTTTTTCTGATATGTCAGATTTTGGTCGATTCAAGATACGATCAACAGGTAAAGGATATGCTTTCCTGGCGGATGGCTGATTCGCAGCCGCAAAAGCGGGCAAATACGATCCTAAGGATTCATCTCATGGAATCTCTGATCGCTCATTCTCAAAACGATCTTGATCATGCCATTCGCTCCCTGGTACGTGCCCTTGAACTTGCGACCCATGAAAATAATATTCGCCCATTCCTGGATGAAGGACGGCATTTATTGCCATTATTTCGGCGGATTCCTAAAACTCACTCTGCAAAAATTTTCGCCCAAAAGATCCTTGTGTATTCTTCCAATCCATTAGATACCAAGACTTTGCTGGAACCACTGAATAAACAAGAACTCGCCGTCTTGCGATTGTTATCGCAAGGCCTTAGCAATCCTGAAATAGCCCATCATCTTGTGCTGGCAGTCAGCACGGTTCGTTGGTATGTCAAGCAGATCTTTCGTAAACTGGAGGTGCACAATCGCACGCAAGCGGCAAGCCAGGCTCAAAAGTTAGATCTTCTGTAACCCTCCTGTAGAATGGTTTTAATATTTCCCCCCAATTGGAGGGGGATTTTTTATTTTTTCAGCGATATAGTGTAGACATATGCGCATCTCTATGAACTTTCTCCTTGTCTGTGTCCTGTGTGCTTGTGCTACTCCACCAACTGCCCATCCTCCATCTCCACTGACATCTTCTATCCTTAACACCGACGAAATTAATCGCTCTGACTGGTTGAAAGTTGATGATGGACTTATTGTTTCTGATCGTGCAGACTGCCTGCCACAAAACTGCGCCTTTGGCATTTGGGATGTTTTTCAGCCAGAATCTCTTGGGTTTACCAGCCCGGATACTTCACTAGAATTGGTCATATCGCTCCGCAGCTTTCAAAGTATGGAAGAGGCGGACTCTCAATTTGAAATTGAATCGGGGCAATACGCCGGGCAACCCGGCAAACAATGGCTTGAAATACCCGCAACCATCTTGCCTGATCACAGTGTAGCCTATGCAGAAGATGGGCGCTATGTTGTTTTATATACAGTTGATGGAAATACACTGATCGTCGTAACTCTCAGCAGTTTTAATTGGGGAATAAATGAGGCTGAGAAAGCAGCCAGCCTATTGGCAAATTTGGCGAAACTACAAATCGATAAACTTAGGCTTTCGAACCAAGCGACTATAGTATGTTAATTTAATAGGTATGAATCATGAAAACTTTAACCCAACTTCTGAAGAAACCTTACTTCCTTTCTCTAACTTTTATTTTATTGCTTGTTCTGTTAGCATGTGCTGCTCCGGCCATATCCACCCCGTCACTGCCTGCGATAGAACCTTCCACACCTCAGCCCCTTGGCGGTGTCTGGATGGGAACAGCGCAAAAACCAGATGGTGAAACGCTTTCGATCATTATTAATTTCGATGAATCTACTTTACAAATTGAACCCTTTATAAAAACCTGGGAGATCTCCGCCTCGCAGGCAGAATCGATGATCCACTTTTTTATCGAAGGTAAGGAACGAGACCCGTTTAAAACCATGGAATTTACCGGCTCATTTAGTGGCCCCCTGCAATTAAGCGGTGATATTATTTTTGATGGTAAGAGCAGTTTAACCATGTTTCTGCCGATTAAATCCCTGGCAAAAGAAAAATACGAAAGATACGAAGGCGTTTATAAGTTTGGTTCAGGGCGGGCATTGAGTATTATCTTAAGTCCTGAATTTACTTCAGGCGGTCTGCAGTTCTTTAGCAACACGTTGATGATGACCGATTTTGAGAGTGGTGCGTTGCGAAGTTTGTATCCACTGGATGAACAGACCTTTCTTGTAGGTGTCAAACGGGATATCGGCGCACCTTTCGATGGAAAGATACAGTTCCAAAAAGATGCACAAGGTAGGGTGACGGGCTTAATGTGGTGGAGGGATGCATACGACCCTGGAAATAGCGAGCCTGCTACCCGGATCGACTATTCCATTGAAGACCATATCGAATTCACCAGCCAGGATGGTAAAAAACTAGTTGGGCGGCTGTCTTTGCCAATATCTGATTTGCCCGTGCCTGCCATTATGCAGTTGCATGGCTCTGAGCCTGGTACGCGCGATAATTTTGGGGCTAAGGCCATGGCGCACTTTATGATCAGCC
>DAOQPR010000374.1:0-3200 GCA_035333265.1 Anaerolineales bacterium | reverse complement strand
ATGTTGAATATCATAAGTTTTGGGTGGCGTTGGCAGAATTGGGAAAGCAGGTACTTGATCCAGAGAACCCACAGAAGGCGGGAATGGCAAAGGAATTGGATGCAAAAACTGCGGCGGAATGGATCGCGGCGCAAAATGCTCATCCGTTGGGACGGGTGCTCTTCTCGAATCATATTCGCTCTGAATATACTTGTGAGCCGGAAAATTTCTCTCTGCTTGATCTGGCGCGGAATGCGGCCATGTATTATTCTGACCCTGAAACATGGAGGCCGGCCTATCGCGTTATTGGCGGGAATGATCGCATTGCACAGGAGATCGCTTTGCGCCTGCCAGACGTGCGCTTGAACGCCGAGGTCATTTCCGTAAAAATATTGGAAGAGGAAGTGGTGGTGACTTATAAACAAGCGGATTCATTTCACACGGCTCGTGCTCCTCATGCCATTCTTGCCATTCCTTTAACCACTGCACGCAAGATCGATTTCGACAGCACATTGCCATTGCAACACCAGGCCATGGTAAACGAGCTTTCCTACGGAACGGTGACCAAAGTGATGATCGAATACCGCAAACGCTTCTGGCACGCTCATGGTTGGAATGGCCGCCTCAACACGGACCTTCCAATTGTTCTAACCTGGGAAGCTACCAGCCACCTGGAAAGTGAGCATGGCATTCTCACTGCCTACACTGGCGGCCAGCCTGGCGCAGACCTCTCAGCACTATCAGACAAAGAGCGGATCAACACGGCCATATCTGTCATTGAAGGCATTTTCCCCGGTTCATCGGATTTAATTGAAACAACCCGCACCGTAGCCTGGGTTAATGAACCTTATACACGCTGTTCGTATATGGCATATGCACCAAACCAGGTCACGGCATACTGGCAAACGCTTTTCTCCCCCGCCGGGCGGTTATATTTCGCCGGAGAACATGCCACTGCCCTGCAAGGCTTTATGGAAGGCGCAGTCGAGAGCGGTCAACGGGCAGCAAGCGAGATCATGAGCAATGCAAATTAAGATGGCAGCTTCTAATACGGTTGTCATTTCCAGGAGAAACCATGAGTGAAGCAAGACGAAATTTTATTGAAGGAGTGCGCGCCGAAGTGCCATTGTTGATCGGTGTCTTTCCATTTGGCATGATCTACGGCGCGCTGGCTCTGAATGCAGGGTTATCCAACGCGGCGGCGCAAATGATGTCTTCAATCGTCTTCGCCGGGTCGGCACAATTCATCACCACACAGCTTGTGCATGACAATACACCGGGGTTGGTGATCATTTTGACAATTGCCGTAGTGAATTTACGTCACATGCTTTATAGCGCCTCTTTGGCCCCCTACCTGAAGAATCTTTCCCTGCGCTGGAAAGTCTTACTATCTTACTTGCTGACCGACGAAGCCTATGCGCCTTCCATCTTGTATTTTGAAAAGGAAGGCCTGCAGACCCATAAACATTGGTTCCTGCTGGGAGCCGGATTCGCTCTATGGTTTAACTGGCAACTCAGTACCGCAATCGGAATTTTCCTCGGCGCAGCCATCCCCGAGAGTTGGTCGCTTGATTTTGCGCTGCCGCTTACCTTCATTGCCATGGTCGTTCCCGTCCTCAAAAAACAGCCCATGATAGCCGCAGCATTGAGCGCTGGTGTAACGGCCATTCTCGCCTACAACCTCCCATTCAAATTAGGGTTAATCCTCGCAGCCCTGGTAGGCATCATCGTTGGAACCATGTTGGAGGGGCGCAAATGAATATATGGCTGGTTATGATCATCGGCGGTCTGATCACATTTGGGATGCGTTTCTCCCTCATTTATTTATTCGGCAAACTGGAAATTCCCGAAACCATGCGCAAGGCATTGCATTACGTCCCCCCTGCCGTGCTCTCTGCCATTATCTTCCCTGAGCTACTCATCCGAAATGGAGCGCTCGACATCTCCCTCACCAATACCCGGCTATTGGCCGGGCTGGTTGCCATCATAACCGCCTGGTTTTCGAGAAATACATTGATCACCATTCTGGTAGGGATGGCAGCACTGTTTTTATTTCAATGGTTTCTGTAATTCTTTAAGTAATCAGACATAGAAAATCTATAGATAGACCAAAAACACCTGATTGCCCCCCGCCTCTTTTGCCCGAGAAACCGCCTGTTGTGCCTGTAAAATGAGCGGCTCAACTTCAGTTGAAGTGCTGATACGAGAGATGGATGCAATTCCCGCACTGATCTTCACATTTAAGGGCGCTTCATCCGGGACCTCGATCCTGGCTCCCCGTACCCCGGCAGTGACTCTCTCTGCCACCTTTTCTGCATCTGTACCAATAACGCCTGGCAACATAAGCACGAACTCATCCCCTGTCCAGCGGCCAATGCAATCATAAGGGCGGCTCTTTTCACGAATGGATTTTGCCACAGCCTTCAGGACAGAATCGCCGATCCTCTGGCCAAATTTACTATTGATGATCTTAAAGTTGTCGATATCCAAGGCGATCAGACTCAACGGCAAAGACAAGCGGCGCGAACGCTCCAACTCTCCCGCCGCCTGACGCATAAAAGCGACCCGGCCCATAAATCCAGTAAGTAGATCAAAGACGGCCTGACTTTCGAGTTGCTCCCGTGCCTGGGCAAGTTTGGCAGTCAAGGAAACGATCCGCTCACCCACAGCAACACGACTCTTCAACTCCACCGGTTTGTAAGGACGCTGAAGAACATCATCCATGCCCTGGGGAATCAACGCCTCTTCCAGCGACCTGGACGTTGTCAGCAAAATATACACAGGCCCAGGCAATGTGGAGGCGCGCACTCGAGTAAGGAATTGTGTAGCGTTGAGGTCGCTTGTATCCCAATTGGCGATCAAAAAACGGGACGTATCCGTCCGAAACGCCTGCCAGACCTGCTCACTTGAAGTGACCGGCGTAAACGTATATTTTCTTCCGCTCAATGTATGTTGAATAAATTCAAATTCTTTGGGGTCATTTTCCAGCACTAGAATGTTCATTGGAGCACCTTTGTCCCGGCATTATAGCCTGCCCGATCCCCCTATTTTCGGCACTGAACGGGAATTAATATGAAACAACCTACCGAGTTGACAATTCCCCCTACCCATAGTAATATTTGCCCCGCTTTGACCACGCCGAGGTAGCTCAGTGGCAGAGCAGGGGACTCATAAGCCCTTGGTCGGGAGTTCAAATCTCCCCCTCGGCACTAAGAAACCCG
>DAOQPR010000373.1:0-3202 GCA_035333265.1 Anaerolineales bacterium | reverse complement strand
GGTTTGAAAGGCGCCCTGCCATTCGTAGCTGTATTGAATGACGCCATTGACCTCTTTTTTGGTGGCTTCAATGGAATATTGTTGGGCGCGGCGGCGGGCCTGGTCTGAAATATTCGCAGCGTAGTTTTGAAAATAGGCTGTAATGGCAACCCAAATCGCGACGGAGGCGATCATGATGGTCACCATGTTTTCGAAGCGTTGTTCAGATTTGGTCTCGGTTCTCATATCATAAACCTCCCAATGATAATTCCCGCAATTCCTGCCAACCCTATCAGGATGCCCAACCCGGCCCAAAGTAATTTAATATTTTTCTCGGTGGTTTGAGCAAGGGTAAGAAACCAAAAGGAGAAGGCAAAAACGATCATGTCTGCGGTTAGGAAGGAGGAGCGTTTACGAAATTTATCTGAGCTTTCGAAGTATGGGTTCGGATCGATATCATCATTTTGCGCGTCCTGGGCCAATGCTTCTTGCAATTCCCGCTCCAGATCGTATTTCCCATCGGAAGTGAGATAGCGTGGACTGAAAAAGACAGCACTGATGCCGCTGGCAAGCCCCCATACCTCGCGCTGGATCGCCCCATTCTTAAAGCTTTCATCAGAGTTGGGATCTATTTCGGGGTCGTACATGAGATTACCGAGTTCGTTGTAACGAACATAAGCGGTGAAGGCACGGTAATGCTCATAGGCATTGATGTAGTTGATGATCTCTGCCTTTTGTCCGCGGATCGCGGCGTCCAGCCCTTCGAAATCTGCATCTCCTGCGGAAGAAACCGCCCCCGATGCCATACAGGCTGCCATGGCGCCAAATACTGTGACGACTGCGACCATTACAGCGACCCATGATTTGAAATTGTCTTTTTCCTTTTCCATACACTCTTCTCCTTTGGCTGAAAAGAATTCGATTAAGCAGCGGCTTTGAGATAGATCCCGGTTGGGTCCAGTTCCTCGTGCAGGATTTTCAATTCTTTTTTCGTAACAGGCTCGGTTGTCTTCAACGTGGATGCGGATCGTAGCGCCCAGCCTGTGTTGACTTTCGCCTCCTCCTCCGTTTTGCCTGGGTGCAAGGCTGTGAGAGTCATCTCGCCGGTTTCATCCGGTTCCATGATACCAATATCCGTGACTACCGCCAACATCCCGCCGCCGCGCAATCCACGCGCTTCGCGCGCTCCCTTGCCGTTGATGAAACCGGCTGAGGTCATGAATTCGACCTTTTCGGGGAAGCGTCGTTTTTGGTGCGGGGTCATGATGTAACAGCGGTTAGCCCAGGCGGCGATCTCTTGCGAGCCGCCCGAACCGGGAAGCCTGACCTTCGGGTGGGAATAATCACCGATGGTTGTGGCGTTGATGTTTCCGTACTTGTCGATCTGCGCGCCGCCCATGAAGCCGACATCCACGTTTCCGCGTTGAAGGTAGTTGGCAAAAATGTCGTACATACTCACCACCGAAAGCGAGCCACTGACGAGCGTGGGGTCACCAATGGAAAGCGGAAGCCGAGCCGGTTCCGCGCCGATCACCCCGGCTTCGTAGATCATGACGAGGTTGGGGGCATGGGTGCGTTTGGCAAGGTTGCAGGCCAGGTTGGGCTGGCCGACGCCGACGAAGACCACGTCACCATCGCGCAGCAAACGCGAGGCGTTGATGATCATCAATTCGGCAGAGGAATATTTGAGTTCGGGCATGTAGTCTCCTGGGAGACCAGACAGGTCTTTAAGAACTGCCAGGTCTAACAAAATTATCTATGATGTCTGCCACGTCCTGCGGATATTCGAGCGGCAGGATGTGAGTAGCTTTTTGCATGGTGTGAATTTGTATCTTCGGATTCTTCCTCGTTACCAGTTGGGCGGCATTTTCCATGAATGTATCTGTTTCTGCGCCGCGGATGATAAGGGTGGGGATGCTAAGTTTTGGCAGTTCGCGCCAGAGGTCAAAGTCGCGCATACCGGTGAGATATATGTGCGCTTCCCATTCTGGCGTAAACACCAACTCGTAGGTGCCATCCTCCTTTTTACGTGTGATGCCTTCAATATAGGTCTTCAAACTTTCGTCGCTTAAGTAGCGAAATATGGGACGGGTGCGGTAACTACGAAAGACGGTATCCAGGTCTGTAAAGGTACGGCGGCGGCGTCTGGCTCCTTGAATGAGAGGATGCGCCTTTTCGCCGATGCCAATGGCGCGCACAAAATTCCATGTCAACATAAATGGCGGGACGAAGAGCACCGGGTCGAGCAGGATCAGGGCGCGGAATTTCTGCGGGTCGCGCAGGGCGGCGCGCAGGGTGACAATGCCTCCGATGGAATGACCCACTCCGATCACGGGAGCAGGCTTGAGGTCAGAGAGGAAGCGCAGCAGGTCGTCTGAATAGGGATGCCAATCGTTCAACCCATCGCGTGTGGCGCCATCCCATAACGGGCGGAGTTTCATTCCGAAGATGTGATAGTTCTTTTGTAAATGTTCCAAGAAAGGTGTGTAACACTCTGGCGGGTAGCCATTGGCATGTAGAAAATGCAAGGGAGGGCCGTCTCCACCAAGATCAAAATGAGGTATGTTCATCCACTAATCTACGCTAATCTTCGCTAATATTTAAGGGTACATTGTTCGTCCGGTGAAAGCGAGGTTGTTTTGTTTGTGAGAAAACCAGACGTTTCCACTCAAGGTTTTGGTGAGAGCCAAAGTTGATCAGGACGCCAACTCGCATACCGGTTGCTTTGAGATAATTTAGGATTTGAGCTTCATCTCGTGAAGTCAGTTTGTCCAGCGCTTTGATTTCAACGATGATTTTGTCATAACAAATCAAGTCAGCTTCATAAAATTTTTTGAGAGGTTTACCCTTATAGTCTATGTAAAGTTTCTGCTCGGGCAATGCTGGAATTTTTCTTGCCGCAGTTTCGATTTCCATGGCTTCCTGATACACAGCCTCCAGAAACCCTGGGCCGAGATTGTTGTATACATCCATGGCTGCGCCGATGATCGCATAGACTTCATCCTTGTAAAGCAAGTCCATCTTAAGCCTCTTTTTCGCGTGGATTGGCGAAGATTAGCGGATCAATACTGCCCGTAATTAATCTTTTCACTATACATCGCCTTGACCTTCAGCCGTTTATGAGTCTTTTCGCCGACTTTCTTCCAATAGGCATTCCGGTCTTTTACGCTGTAGACCCATTCATCGAGATATTGTTTTGTGAGCTCAGGCGACTCGCTGATCT
>DAOQPR010000372.1:0-3207 GCA_035333265.1 Anaerolineales bacterium | reverse complement strand
AGAATTTTCTTGAGCCAGCCTTCTTTTGAACCGAAGAAATATAAGGCATAGAATGCGGGCAGCGGCAAAAAGGCTTGCAGCATTTTGATGTTGAAGCCAAGCCCAACGATGAACGCGCCGAGCAGTACCCAACGCAGTTTGCCTTCTTCGGTGGCTTTGATGAATGCCCACGCTGCGAGCAGAAGTGTGAAGACCAACATGCCGTCCATGGTGTTGTTGCGGTTGGTGGCAATGAAGACCGGGGTGATCGCCATGACGAATGCGGCGGTGATGCCTGCCAACTCGCCCATGTATTTTTTCACCATGCTGTACAGCAACCCGATGCCGAACACACCTGCGAGGATGTTAGGTAGCGAAACGCTGAATCCGCTCACGCCGAGGAAGTAGGCGAAAATGGCTTCGATCCACAGACCCAGCGGAGGTTTATCCACCGTGACCGAGCCGCCCGGCTCGGCGGCGACGAAGAAAAAGTTGCTCCACGATTTGAGCATGGCTTCGACGGCGGCCGTGTAATATTCGTTGGCATTGCCGATGCTTTCGATGTTGAGCATGTGCAATGCGAACGATGCCACCATGATGACGATCACGATCAATGCGCCAACCGTCAAGCCGGGCAGGATCTTTTTGCTTAGCATGGAAGGTTGTGAAGGAAGGGTTGTTGTTGTCATTTGTTGCTCCTTTTAGCATGTCATTGCGAGGAGGGCGTTCTTCCCGACGAAGCAATCTCCTCGTTAGCTGGGGGATTGCTTCGGGCAAGAACAAGAGCGCCTTCGCAATGACATTAATTCTTAAACGTCCACATTCGATTTGCGAAATAATTCCAAAAGACTACCACACCTGTGGCAATGACCTTGGCAGGCAGGTAACTCCATTGGGATGAACCGAGCCATAACCCAAAGATGCTTTCAAGCGAAAGGACGATCAGGTTGTTCACCGCCAGCCCTACCAGACTGACGAGCGTAAACTGCATAAACTGTTTGCGCCAGTCCACCTGGGCAGAGTCGGCAAATGTCCACAGGCGGTTCCAGGTGAAGTTATTGAGCAGACCCGCTGTAAACGATATGCTGTTCGCTATCAGGGTGGGAAGCCCTGCCAGTTTTAACACGGTCAGCAAGCCAAAATCCAAAAATGTGCCCATTGCGCCAACGGTCAAAAAACGGGCAAAGCGGGTGACTTCTTTATTTAGAACGGGGGTAGATAAAGTTGCCATAGGTTTTCCTTTGTATTGTTCACCAATGGCATAAGTTTATATTTTTCGGCTAAATAGCGAGAGTGAACCCCGTCACGACTTTCGAAGAACACCCATGACACGCGTCATGGACACTCTAAGCAGAACATGACGGTAGACATGCCCCCCCGGTACTGGTTCGTGATAAGATGCAGACATGCAAGTCACTGACGACTCCACCCGTGTTCTTCGCATCGCCGCCTGGATCTGGCTTGGCTTTCTGATCGCCATGGCCGTCATGGATTTCATCCTTTATCTTCCCCAGGTTCAACAGATGCTTGTAGATACACGGCTTGAACCCATCGTTCAAACCCCCATCCCGCCTCTGCAGGGGCAAAACCCGCAAGGGATTCTCCAACCGCACCCCGAGTCCATCATCCCAGTGATTATTTTTTATATAGCCAATGGGATCGTAGCCCTATTCTTTCTGGCCTTTGCCCATTTGGATGATATCAAAGAGCGGCTCGGCAACACCTTCTACCCATTAATGCTCTTTATCATTTCTGCCACCCCAATCGTCATCAATGTTCTGGTCGTTCCGCGTTTTCCCCAGGGGCCGCTCTCGAATGCCGAGGGGATGGCACTGCGCCAGGTACCGGTTCTATTGGTTGCGCTCGTACTGGTGGCGTGGAAATACAACAGCCTGTCACACATCATCTTTTTCAGTTTTGCCACCACCGCACTCGAACTTGGTTTAATCGCCTTCGATTCGCTGGTGACCCGGAGTGTGGCCGTCTTCATATTTGTTGCCATCATCCGTACGATCAGCTTTGTAGCTGTGGGCATCTTTGTCAGTGTGCTGGTTACGCGCCTGCGCGAACAGCAGGAGTCTCTTCGCACAGCCAATGCCAATCTCACGCACTATGCCTCCACGTTGGAGCAGCTTGCAGTGAGTCGCGAGCGCAATCGTCTCGCTCGCGAGCTGCACGATACGCTCGCCCATTCGCTCACCGCCCTATCCGTTTCGTTGGAAGCCGCAAAAGCCTACTTCGATATCAACCCCGAACAAACCCGTGAATTGCTCGATACCTCTCTTGAAGCCACCCGCAGAGGCGTGGATGATACCCGCCGCGCCCTAAAAGCCCTGCGTTCCTCAGACCTGGAAGACCTCGGCCTGCGCCTCGCCATCAAAAAGACTGCCGAATCAACCGCCTCGCGCTTCAACCTGGACCTCGGGCTGGACCTGCAAAACCCCATGCCTTCCCTCAGCCCGGACGTGGAGCAAACCATTTATCGCATCGCTCAGGAGGCCATTGAAAACGTCGCCAAACATTCGCGGGCAAAGAAGTTCAACATCCGGCTTTCGCACAATGGCTATTCCACTCTGATCGTTCAAGATGACGGCATGGGCTTTGATATGCGCTCCAAGGAACCTACCGGTCATTTTGGCCTGGTTGGGATGCGCGAACGCGCCGAACTCGCTGGCGGCAAATTAAAGATCGAAAGTGAAAAAGGAAAAGGCACCCGTGTGGTGTTGACGATATAAATTATCCATGTCATTGCGAGGGCACAGCCCGAAGCAATCTCCTTGGTAACGATGAGATTGCTTCGTCGGAACGAACACCCTCCTCGCAATGACATAAAGGTGACTATGAAAATCCTACTCTGTGACGACCAGGCAGTGATCCGCGACGGGCTTGAAATGCTTCTCAATTTGGAGAAGGATTTTCAGGTCGTAGGTTCCGCTCAGGATGGGGCTGAAGCGCTTGAACTCGCCGGGAAAAAATCCCCCGACCTGATCCTAATGGATTTGAAAATGCCTGGCATGAACGGCATCGAAGCCACGCGCGAGATCCGTAAAAAATATCCCCAGATAAAAATTCTCGTACTCACCACCTACGATGACGACGAATGGGTTTTCGACGCCATCCGTGCGGGAGCATCCGGCTATTTGCTCAAGGACACACCGCGCCAAAAGATCATTGAAGCCATTCGCGGAACTGTGGATGGCAAATCCTTCGTCGACCCGGTTGTGGCGG
>DAOQPR010000371.1:0-3223 GCA_035333265.1 Anaerolineales bacterium | reverse complement strand
CTGGTTTTGTATCCTCATCAGCATTCTGCTTGGCGGAGTGGTGAGCCTTTTTCTTGTTATCGGTTTACTGCTTACGCGCCGGTATGAAACCAATGCACTCATGATGTTCATTCCCTATGGCCCTTATTTTTTGCTCGGTGCAGCCCTTATCGTCTTTTTCCCGGCCGTTCTGAAAGCTCTGGTTCCCGGATAAATATGTTATGAAGATCAAGCTCAAAAAGAAAAAATACTTCTTTAGCGTACCAGCGCAGGCAATGGTGGAGTTTGCCATGGTACTGCCTCTGCTGCTCATTCTTCTATATGGCATTATTGAATTATCGCGCCTTGTTTTTATCTTTGCATCGGTTGCCAATGCCTCCCGTCAGGCAGCACGTTATGGCGCGGGCAGCGGAGAATTCGATGGCATCACCTACTACCAGGATTGCGACGGCATACGGGATGTCGCCAATCAATCCGCCATCCTTGTCGATTTTGATGATATTAACATCACATACGACCGCGGCCTGACCCCGGATGGTGAACAACTTCCCATTCTTGATATCGACCCCAATCCCAATGCAGATACCTGCCCGGTTGGAAACAACATCATCCGTAACGGCGATAGAATCATTGTGCAGGTCTCTGCTTCATATGAGCCCATCCTGCCTCTCCTCCCATTTGAGCCCTTGGAAGTGGTATCTGCCAATGCACGCACATTCTTGATCTCTGTGCCGATCTTTGGTTCTGCCTTCCCAACCGGGTTTGCCGCAGAGTCCAGTACGCCTTCAAAGGCTCCTACAAATACATTTACAGGAAACGAAACGTCCACATTCACTCCAATTCCGCCTTTTGCAAGCTCAACAAGTCAGCCTACCACGGAAGGAACCTATGTCCCTGGGGCTACTTCGACCCCTCGCATCCCAACCAACACCGTTCCCCCTTCACTTACTTTTACACCTTCCTTTACACCCTTGCCCTCAATAAGTCCTACTTCCACAGCGACAGCTATTTTATGCACAGGCGAGTATAGTGTTTCTCACGGCCCATTGATCATCCGCGAAAACGTGATGGAAATGTCCATCAATAACAATACCGGCCATACCCTGACAACCGCTCAAATTTATGTGGAATGGAATCATGATACCGGCCACAATTCGGAGGAGAATCCATCTCTTCACCTTACACAAGTGTTTTTCGCTGGCCAGACCTGGCAGGGTGATGTGTTTGCTCCTTCCTCTATTATCCAGGCCTTCAATCCGCGTATTCCGCAGGGCGAATCTGTGATCAAGTTCTTTTTCAATCAAACCTACAACATTAGCGATGGAACCGAACGAATCATCATTACCATTGGCACACCAGGTTGTATCAATTATCCGGTAGACTCGAGTAAATAATTTCAGGATATGATTTTAGGAATTCACCACCCCAAAGGCAGAAATGGAGAGAAAGGCCAAAGCCTCATCGAGGTGGCAATTGCATTGCCGGTCATTTTATTGATTCTGCTGGGAACGTTTGATTTTGGGATGGCGCTGTTCTCTTATTCCATTCTAAAGGATGCCGCCCAGGAAGGCGCTCTGTATGGGTCGATCAACCCTGGCAATAAAGCAGAGATCGAGAACCGCGCACGCCATATCCTCCCGCGCGAAGAGGGCATTCTTTACTCCTCACCCATTGACCTGCGCGATTCAGCCATTGTCATGGATATCCGCACAATAGGTGGGGCTTGTCAGGGTGTTTCTGGAAATGTGGCTAACCGCGTTCAAGTGAAGGTGACCTATCAATATGACATCCTCACCCCATTTGTAAGCGAAGTCATCGGAACAGAGACCATTCAATTGACCAGCACGGCTACAAATGTAATTCTCCAACCACCATGCAAATAAAACACAACTTCCAAAAGTATCGGCCAAGTGAAAAAGGCCAGGCCATCATTATGATCGTGTTTGCCATTATTGGCTTGATCGGGGTTTCTGCGCTGGCGATTGACGGTGTAAACGCATATCTCGAAAGCCGTCGGGCCGAAACGGCTGCTTCAGCTGCTGCTCTCACAGCAGCGCTCACTCGAATTGAAGGTGGAAACTGGCGCGCTGCTGCCCTCGCCACTGCTGCTGCCAACGGATACGACAATAATGGTGTGACGAACACTGTTGAGATGAATACACCACCTCTCTCCGGGCCGTATTCTGGCAACTCGGAATACATTGAAGTCATTATTACATCCCATATTAAGACCTATTTTGCAACGGTGGTCGGCGTTCCCTATATTACAAACCGGGCGCTGGTGATTTCGCAATCCAAACCTTCTGAACTTGGCGAGATGTTCAAAGGTTATGCGGTCATCAGCCTGGCCCCTAGTACTCAATGCGAATTGCATCGAGGGTTTTGGATCCACAGCGAAGCCACACTTAACTTGGAGGGCGGTGGGTTATTCGTCAACTCGAACAACCCTGATTGTGCCTTCATTTCTTTCGGGAGTGGAAGTGTTCGGGTTCAGGATGCCAGCCCCATCTCGGTGGTCGGAGGCGCAGATATCCAAAAGCCAAAGTTAATTACCCCCTTCCCCATTGAAACGGGTATCGCCCCCATTCCTTTTCCAATCCCTTATAAGATGCCTCGCGCGGGTTGCGGCTCGAAAATCGCTACTCCAGATGGCTTAGGCTCGATCTCATCCGGAAACTGGGATGAAGGTGTATTTCCACCAGAAGGGGTAACTTCACTGGAAAGCGGTGTGTACTGTCTTCAGGACGATTTTATTGTGGGAGATGGTGGGTTTCTGGACGGCGGCAATGTAGTGATTGTGATGGAAAATGGGGATGTTCACATTAGCGGCAGCGCCGAGGTTCACCTTGGTGCGCCTCAAAGCGGACCGAATAGCGGGCTTCTGATCTATATGCCGGTCGGCAACCGGGGCATTATCAGCCTTAATGGAACCGATGAGTCCGAATTCAAGGGCACCATCCTCGCTCCTGGCGCAGACATGCGCATCAATGGCCTCGATAATCTGCATGGGGCTGCATATCACAGCCAGATCATTGCATATTATATTGAAGTGGACGGGACGGACAATATCCTGGTTAAATATGATGATGATCAGAACTACGATACCTTCACCATGCCGGAAGTGATTCTCGTAAAGTGAGCCGCATTACAAAACCTGACTCAGGGAGGGCCAAAAGGGCCGTTTTCCGTCTCTTTTAACAGAAATGTAAGTGTTACAGAAAAATTACACATTAATTTTATTTTA
>DAOQPR010000370.1:0-3230 GCA_035333265.1 Anaerolineales bacterium | reverse complement strand
CCAGTCCAATACCGCCTGCAATCGCAGCAGAAAAGTCTGGATTAAGGGCGGATGTATCCATATATACATGAGAGTCATGGACAGACACCAGGAAATCGCGCAGGGCCATGGCATAGGCATGGGCATCCTTGCTCTTCTCGGCCTCCTCAAAGCGTGGGCGGAATTCCTTTTCACGAGCATCCCAGTCAATGTCCTTGAACTCGCTGAAGGCATATTCCTTGCGGAATTTCTCCAGCATGGCATCGAAGGCTTCAGTATAGGTCATGCTTGTAAAATCATCGAGGGCCGAACTCTCCGGCTCGTAGAGATCCATTACCAGCGAGTCGGAGCGGTCAACTGCAAATGGCGACTGATCCAGATCGATCATCGACCAGCCCGCAGGCAGATTCATCAACGGATCATCATCTGTAAATAGTTTTTCATCCGCCCCAAAATCAGAAGGGAATTGTTGTTCCGCATCGGGCGCATACACCAGATATTGTCCGCCTGTCACTTCCAGGAATGTATCGCTGTCTGTGCTCACTCTGGTAGATGCATACGCGCTCGACCACCCACCGCCGCCCTGGTCACGTCGTTCCAAATAGGGATCACCCCAGGTATTCGTCCAATAAGCCACAGCAAAAACCATCACACCGGTGTCTTCTGCACCATCGTGGTCAACGTCGTTTAGCGTGCCTTTTGGTTCGGCAGGCAGGGTCAGGCTATAGGAAAATGGCGAGGTGTAAAAATCAGTGGTGATCTGACCCAGCACCTGCGATTCGGCTGGGATCAAAAATTTGCGATCACGCGCAACAAAACCGCCCTGATCTTCCAAAATAATCACCGGCTCGGCTACGCCCAAAGTGAAAAACAAATCGGTATATTCGACCTGTCCCGTCACAACCGTTGGGCCATTCACATCTGCTGATTCTTCCGCCACCGGCGCTTCAGTAGAAGCCGCTTCTTCGGTCACCTCTGCATCGCTGGCCATCGGCTCCACGCCACCACACGCCGTCAACGCCAAACTCAAGACGACGATCATCGCAAGAAACTGAAACAACCTTAATTTCATGAACAACCTCCGTAATTTTTTAGGAATTATAATCGCCCACATGCATAATCCACATACCGAATTGGACATGGAATTTGAACGAGCGCACCAAGCCAGGCGAAATGGCAATGAAGGTCAGGCACGTGTCTGTGTTCGCCGCGCCGCTGGAATTGCAATTCGGGATTTCTTTGCCCGGCACGAGATTCACCCTTCAAGCCGGAGTGCCTACGACCTGCTGATTCAACTCAAGGAAGAAACGCCTCTTCCCCCGGACCTAAAATTGGTCGCTAACCATTTGACCTTGCGCGTCACCGAAGAATTTAAACTCCCCATTGAAACCGACCTGGTTGCTGAAGCCAAAAGGTTATGTGACTGGCTTTTAAGAAACTAGACCCCAACTGTCTGGCAGTTGGGGTCATAAGTCAAATTTCGGTTACGACCTGCGCCCGGACATGTAGTAGAAAGCGCGGGCGATCGTCAACAAAACCAGCATCCCAGACATAACCCCGCCAAATACCACGAACAAACGCCGCCAGTCTGACAAACGCAAAGTAATCTCCTGGCGGGAGGGTATCTGAAGTTGAATCCGCCCGCGCAGGCGGTGGACAATGTCACTCGAAGGCGTAACAGGTTTGAGTGTCCGTGCGAGGCGGGATTCAAGGGAGAGCAAATCAGGATCAGGGGAAAAGGTTTCGTTAGGTTTCATTCACACTTCACTATTCTGCAGGATAGGTCACAAGCCCTACCGTACCAGGTCCGAAATTAATGGCAAGAGAAATGGACAAGTCGGTCAGAAAGGACTCTTTAACGTTGAATTTCTTTTTCGCTTCTTCCAAAAGCATCTGGCCAGAGGCCAGGTCACGGGCATGCACCACGCCAATATGAATGGCACTGTCGCCCACTTTTTCCTTGGCAAGTTCCATCACGCGGTCGATGGCTGCTTTACGAGTCCGAACACGGTCAACCATATCCACCACACCGTCTTTCAATACGGCAATCGGCTTGACATTTAGAACAGATGCCAGCGCTGCGGAAAGAGTGCCAACACGCCCGCTGCGGCGCGCATATTCAAGCGTATCCAGGGTTAGGATGACCTGCGTCTTGCCGCGAATTCCTTCGATGTACTTGACGATCTCTTCGACGCTTTTTCCAGCATGTTCCATCATACGGGCCGAGCGGCACATGAATGCCGTGCCCATCGAGCCGCATAAAGTATCCACAGGCACGATATTATAGGTGCCCTTAAGTTCCTCCGCCGCCGAAACGGAAGATGCATACGTCCCAGAGAGTTTGCTGGTGATATGGATGGAAAGAATGGTATCTCCGGGCTGCGCGATCTTCTTGTAAAACTCCACGAACTGATGAGGGGATGGCTGGGAGGTTTTGGGATGCGGCAAGCTTTTGCTGTCCACCAGTTTGTAAAACCCCTCCATATCCAGTTCCACATCCTGGATAAAGGTCTTTTCTTCGCCAAAATGCACATTAATTGGAATTCGCTGAATATCATACTGCTGGTACCACTCACTTGGAAGATCAACTGCCCCGTCGGTAACAATTCGAATCATGGTCTACTCTCCTTCTAGATTTAGATTTTGGTCCTCCAATTGATCACGCAGGGCCAAAAGAGTTCGGTGATACAGGCTCTTTACAGCACCTTCGCTTCTTCCCATCACACTTCCAATTTCCGCATTAGACATGTTCTCAACAAACTTCAAAATTAGTAAATTCTGCCTTTCAGGCGGAAGTTTGCGGATCATACGCAGCAGTGTTTCCTGTTCTTGCGAGCGAACCAGGTTCCTTTCAGGATGATCGCCCTTTGTTGGCAAAATGGGAAGATCATCAATGGGAATTTCCTGCTTGCGACTGCGGTCGCGGTGCCAATTAGCCACCAGGTTGTGAGCAATGCGATACAACCAGGCAGAAAATGGTACACCTCGGTCGGTATAGTTCCGAATATGGTTCATTGCCCGCTGGAAAACACGTGCTGTTAAGTCCTCAGCATCATGCGCATTCCCGGTGCGATAGTACACATAGTTAAAGATGCGTTCCACATAACGCTCATAAAGCTGACCGAATGCATCCCGGTCACCCTGTGAAGCGTGTAATAGAACTTCCTCTTCGTTGTATTCCAATTCCGACAATTGATGACCTTACCGGCGGAATTTACCATTACAACACCGCCGGATTTTAGAAGTTTCAC
>DAOQPR010000369.1:0-3242 GCA_035333265.1 Anaerolineales bacterium | reverse complement strand
CGGGCACACCGGCTTTGATAACCGTGGCGCGTGCTTCGGCTTTGTCGCCCATGGCGGCAATGGAAGAAGGTTTGGGGCCGATGAAAGTGATGTCGAGGTCATTGCATTTTGCGGCAAAATCTTCGCGCTCAGCCAGGAAACCATAGCCGGGATGGATGGCATCTGCGCCGGATTTTCGGGCAACTTCGAGGATTTTATCGGCACGCAGGTAGGATTCACGCGAAGGAGCCGGGCCTAATAGATAGGCCTCATCTGCATAGCGGACATGCAATGCGTTGCGGTCGGCTTCTGAAAAGACAGCCACAGTTTCAATGCCAAGTTCACGACAGGCACGAATGATACGGACAGCGATCTCACCACGGTTTGCGATCAAAACCTTTTTGAACATGGGTTCTTCTCCTTGTTTCTTCTAGAGTGGGATGTTCCCATGTTTTTTGGCGGGGTTGCCATCACGTTTGTTGCTGAGCATTTCCAAAGCGTTGATGAGACGGGGACGGGTTTCCTTGGGTTCGATCACATCGTCAATGTAGCCGCGTGAGGCGGCCACATAGGGATTGGCAAATTTTTCCTTATAGTCTGCCACCAATTCCGCTTTGCGCTGGGCAGGATCTTCGGCTGTTTCCAATTCCCGGCGGAAGATGATGTTCACAGCGCCATCCGGCCCCATAACAGCAATTTCAGCTGTGGGCCAGGCAAGATTCAGATCACTGCGAATGTGCTTGGAGGACATCACACAGTATGCGCCGCCGTAAGCTTTGCGGGTGATGACTGTTAGCTTTGGAACTGTGGCTTCACAATACGCATAGAGAAGTTTTGCTCCAGAGCGGATGATGCCGTGATGTTCCTGGAACGTCCCCGGCAGGAAGCCAGGGACATCTTCAAAGGTGATAATGGGGATGTTGAAGGCATCGCAGAAACGGACAAAACGCGCGCCCTTTTCACTGGCATCAATATCCAACACGCCAGCCAGAACCGCCGGTTGATTTGCAACGATGCCCACGGAATGTCCACCGAGGCGGGCAAAGCCGACCACGATATTCCCGGCATAATTTTCGTGGATCTCATAGAAATTTCCATCATCCACGATCAGACGGACAACATCTTTAATATCATAGGGTTTATTGGGATCATCCGGGACGATATTGTTCAATTCATCGTCCATCCTCAATGGGTCATCAGATGTGGAGACATAGGGAGCATCTTCCATATTATTTTGTGGAAGATAAGCAAGCAGTTTACGGATCTGATACAAAGTATCCGCTTCACTATCCGCCGCAACATGGCACACCCCCGATTTTTCTGAGTGAACGCTGGCGCCTCCCAATTCCTCCTGGGTGACTTCTTCATGGGTTACGGCTTTTACCACATCCGGCCCGGTGACGAACATATAGGAGGTATTACGGGTCATGAAAATAAAGTCGGTGAGGGCGGGGGAGTAGACTGCGCCACCTGCACAGGGACCCATGATGGCAGAGATCTGCGGGATAACGCCGGATGCCATCGTGTTCCGAAGGAAAATATCCGCGTAGCCTGCCAGTGATACCACACCTTCCTGAATGCGCGCGCCACCTGAGTCGTTCAAACCAATAACAGGCGCGCCATTCTTCATGGCCATATCCATGATCTTGCAAATCTTTTCTGCATGGACTTCGCCCAGGCTGCCGCCAAACACAGTGAAATCCTGTGAAAAGACGTAGACTAATCGACCCTCCACAGTGCCCCAACCGGTAACGACCGAATCGCTCATATATTTTTGGTCATCCAGGTTGAAATCGTGGGTACGATGCACCACGAATGCATCCACCTCGCGGAAGGAGCCGCGATCCAATAAAAGATCAAGGCGCTCGCGAGCGGTTAATCTACCCTTTTTGTGCTGGGCATCGATACGAGCCTGCCCGCCGCCAAGGCGCGATTGGGCCTTCTGGTCATTCAGTTGTTTGATTTTCGATGTTTCGTTCATATGCCTCTCTCGACAGGGATTTCGTTATAAAAAAGATAACCGTTAACCATGCCAGACTTATGATAACGGCAAAAGTCGTATTGGAATGCGGCGTTTGCCAGATGAGCCGCTTAACCCAATACCAGATCGTGTAGCCTCCGGCAAAAATTGGAAGTAATTTTACACTCCAGGCTTTATTTTGCCATATTCCAAAAGTCAGGACCAGTCCGGCAATTGCAAAGACAAGTGCGCTCGTTGCGCTGATCATTGGTGATAGCCGGACCGAATATTCCATCAATACCTTGCTCCAGGCAAGAGACGTCCAGGCCTGTAAGGCATTCCATGACGCTAGGATTAACACCCCCCAGCCAGTAAGGGTTGCTATCAATGAGCGGTTCATCAGTATTTTGGCTCTTCCAAAAGATAAAGCAGATCTTTTCCGCCATAGGTGCTGTATCTTTCAAGGTACGGTGCAAATTGACCAAAATAAGGCGGTAACGCCAGCAAACGTGGATTTGCAAAAATAACCGTCATTCCACGTCCGCGAAGATATAACGGCGCTTCAGCAGCCTGCAACACTTGAAAATATTCGTAACTATTGATCAGCCCATCCATGTTGACGATGGTGCGATTCTTGATAAAGTACCCCACATTCCCGCCGCCTGTCATGCCGATGATCTCATTTTCAAAGGTATTGGCTTCAAGAAAAGCTACAACATCCATATAGGGTGTGTCTGGTGGATAGACTCCATGCGGCATGGCGTAATCGATGAAATTCCATAATCGGTTCGCCAGGGTATACCCTGCGAACAAGGCTGCAACCATAAATGCATAGTTGACATATTTGATTCGACGCAGAGGTTTGAAAAGCAAGTCAAGAAACAGGCTTACGGCGAAGGTCAGCAGGATCATTTGGCTGATCCAATACCATTCTTTTGCGCCGCCATAGGCTGTAGCGGTATAGGAGAGAATGTGGATCACACTTCCGGCGATGAGCGGAATGAAACCCAGATGGTTGAATGCAATTGTCACGCGGTGTCTGTAGACAAAGACCAATACGAGCCAGATAAGTGTGACCGCGAAAAATACGGCAAAGAAACGTTCGTCCACCATGTCTGAACCGCGGATCGTGGAGCGAAGTTTTTCGGAAGCCTGCCAAATGGGTTCCGTAAACGGCTGACCCGTTTCAAAGGTTCCTGCATCCAGGCCAAAATAGGAAGACCAGGTCGACGCAGGTTTTTCATAGGCCGAATTTGCCATACTGCCCCACCAGCGTTTGATCTGTCCGCTGACCGGGCTGGAA
>DAOQPR010000368.1:0-3243 GCA_035333265.1 Anaerolineales bacterium | reverse complement strand
CCAAAGCGGCCTATGACCAGATGAAGGAATTGGCGTTCACGTCCAATTTCTCAGGTATGACGAATCTTCCCTCAATTGAACTTGCTGCAAAACTTGCCGGTTTTGCCTATGATGGTTTGAATACCACCCTCTTTACCTCCGGCGGTTCTGAGTCGAATGACTCGGCATTTAAGACAGCCCGCTACTATTGGAAGCGCAAGGGCAAACCGGGTAAGTACAAGGTCATTGCCCGCAAAGGTGCCTATCACGGTGTGACCCTTTCCACTACATTTGCCACCGGTCTGGAAAAATATCACACCATGTTCGGACCCGCGCCGGAGGGATTTATCCACATCCCTGCACCGAATCCGTATCGCTATGAAGGCACATTGCAGGCTGGAGAAACTGTCGGGCAGGCAGCGGCTCGGGAGCTGGAACAGGCCATTCTGCGCGAAGGAGCCGATACCGTCGCCGCTTTCATCGCCGAACCTGTGATGGGTGTCGGGGGGGTGATCGTTCCACCTGACGATTACTTCCCGCTTGTCCGCCAGATCTGTGACAAGCATGAAGTCCTTTTCATCGCCGATGAAGTCATCACCGGCTTTGGGCGCACGGGCGAATGGTTTGCGCTCAAACATTGGAACGTGAAGCCCGATATTCTTTCGTTTGCCAAAGCCATCACCAGCGGATACGCTCCACTTGGCGGTATTCAAATTTCTGATGAAATCCGCGAGACAATGGAATCTGCCGGAGATACGGAAGCCTACATGCACGGCTATACCTATTCCGGTCATGCCATGGCTTGTGCGGTCGGCTTGAAGAATCTCGAATTGATGGAACGCGAAGAATTCCCGAAGCGCGCCCGTGAATTGGGCAAGCGTTTGTTTGATGGGTTAAAGAAACTGGAAGAATTTTCCTTCGTCGGCAATGTGCGCGGACTTGGTTTGGTCTGCGGCGTGGAGATTGTCTCGGATAAGGATACCAAAGCCGCCGACCTCGCCACCACGATGAAGATCTTCAAAGCCGCTGAAGCACACGGGTTGCGTTCTCGTCCGCTTGGCAATACCCTGGCCTTCTCGCCTCCGCTCTCCATTACCGAAGATGAAGTGGATGAGATTGTCAAGCGTCTTGGCGCGGCGATGGATGGGGTGGGGTAAATTGATGCCAGGTTTGGAGCGCCTGTAATATGGCGCTCTCTTAACCTGTTATCAATATTTCCTGATTCTATTATGGGCTATAATCAGGAAGAAAGAATTCCCCCTGGCGTTGGAGGTAAAGATGTTGCCCTGCTTGCGCCTCTCTTCGACATTTTGGCTGATTCTCGTTTTCGATCGGCCGTATCTCAACTGAAAGGGTATGATGTGCCTGTTATGGGCATGTTAATTTTGGAGGATGAATGACTGAAGGATTGATCATTGATGACAACCGCCAGACGGCGGATGCTTTGCAGCAAATGCTGGAACTGCTCGACCTGGATGCCGGGGTTGCCTATGGTTCCAGCCCGGCCATGTCTGTATTGGCAAGCACAGTGCCGAGTTTTATTTGTTTGGATATCAATATGCCTGGTGTGGATGGGACTGAGGTGTTGGCTTATATTCGACGCGAGCCGCGCCTGATGAAGGTGCCGGTGATCATCATCACTTCTGATGACCAGCCTGAAACCCGTCAGCATGTTTTGCGTGGCGGTGCGCAGGCTATGGTCATCAAACCGGTGACGATTGATATATTGGAAGGCGCATTCAGAAAAGCTGGAATTCTCAAATAAAATTTAGTACTCATCATCTGTTCTAATATCAAAGGCTCCCGTTGTAAAAACGGGAGCCTTTGATATTAGGTATTCCTTAAGGTGCAGGCCAGGGGATAATGGCTGGCTCAGAGAAACCATGTTTTTCCACAGTATAAAGCTTACCCGACGATGGGAAGGCGCATCCGGCCTCATCGGTGATTGTATAGCTGGTGGTGTATTGGTCTGGATAGGAGAATGTGAACCAAATATACGCGCCGCCCTGACAAACAAACGCTTCGATCAGATAGCCGCGATCCTTATCTGCTGTCATTTCCATCTGGTTCCAGGAAATGGTAACTTCATCTCCGTTGCGGGTGGCTTGCACATTTTGCGGTGGACCGTACATATTGCTGCCAATCGATTGCAGATTTGGCTCTACCTGCTTGACTGTCTTTACATCTCCGACCACATCCACTACAGAGGGTGAAACCCAGCAGTAATAATCGATCTTATCGAACTTGATATACAGCCAGGTGCTGTAAAGAGCCCGTCCGCGCACGGTTCCCGTGTCCCCCGGAAAGAGATCGGCCGCGTGGAGATATGCAGAAGATGGCCCATATCTGCAATGTGCCTGCTTGTTTACCGTAACGGTGGGAAAGGTAAAAGTGGGCGTTTCTGTGATTGTGGGTGTAAAGGTGACCGTGGCTGTGGCGGTATCTTCCGGTGTGAAGGTGATGGTTGGAGTCGCTGTATCTTCCGGGGTGGCTGTAATAAAGATCACAACGGGCGTGGCTGTATCTACTGGGACGGGTGTCTCCGTTGGAGGCGGTTGAGCGGGTGCGCTGCAAGCACTGACGAAAACCAGAACAAGCAATGATAAGATGAATCGATTTTTCATTTGAAATTCTCCAATAAAGTATGTACATTGTCGCCGAGTGCCTCATTGGCATAACCGCCTTCCATGATAATACAGGTAGGTAGGTTTAAACCCGCAATTCGTTTGCCAATTTCTGCAAATCCTGTACGTGTGAGGCGGAATGTCCCTAAGGGGTCACCATCGAAAGTATCCATCCCGACCGATAGAACAAGGTAATCAGGTGCAAACCGATGAATGATCTGTAACGCTTCATCCAAGGTGGAGAGATAATCAGCATCGCCTGTTCCTTGCGGGAGTGGGAAGTTTCTATGAAAGCCAAGCCCAACTCCGGCACCCATTTCATCTGCAAAGCCAATGTAATGGGGGTATTCGAAATCCGGGTCGCCATGGATGGAAATGGTAAATACATCGGCGCGCTCATAGAAAATATCCTGAGTGCCATTGCCCGCGTGATAATCAATGTCCAGGAGCGCAACCCGGCCTTTTTTCGAAAGCCAATTTGCAGCAACAGCAGCATTATTGATGAAGCAATATCCACCCGCATAATCTTTCCCCGCATGATGCCCAGGTGGACGGCAAAGACCAAATGCAAAACGCTGACCTTCAATAATAGACGATGCTGTGCTCAAAGCGATATTTGCAGAGGTCAGTGCAGAACGAT
>DAOQPR010000367.1:0-3254 GCA_035333265.1 Anaerolineales bacterium | reverse complement strand
GAATTTATCTGACATCAAGCGGAAAATAATCATGACACTGCTCAGTCCCTTAACACAGGATCTTGTGGAAAATTTTTTCCCAGGTAACATGGAAACATCGAAGAAAATGCTCGAAGAGAAATGCGATCAGAACCTACCCTTTTGCGAGAATGAGACTCCCAAGTCAATGCAACACATAGATTGGCGGGATTTGTTAATGTGGGCAGAATTCGGCCATGACGTATTGGCGCATGAAATTTGGGCAAGGCGGGTCTTGGGATCATGATACTCATCGTCATGGGAGTCTCGGGATCGGGAAAGACAACCGTCGGGTCACTGCTGGCGCAGGGACTTGGCTGTGAGTTTTTTGACGCGGATGACTTTCATTCGGAAGCAAATCGCAAAAGAATGTACGAGGGTATTCCGCTGACAGATGTTGATAGAGTGGACTGGCTGAACTCGTTGGAGAAACTGCTCCGCGAAAAGTTGGAAGAAAATACAAATTGCGTACTAGCCTGTTCAGCCCTGAAGCAGCGCTATCGCGAACAATTGAGCATCCACGAAAAGGTCCGGTTTGTATACCTGCGCGGGTCGTACGATCAGATCGAAACAAGATTGAAGCGACGAAAAAGTCACTACATGCCGGTACAATTGTTGCAGAGTCAGTTCGATGCATTGGAAGAGCCACACGAGGCGCTGATCATTGATATCTCGCACTCGCCCGAAGAGATCGTTCAAATTATTCGCAGAGGAATCCATTTATGAAACTGCCCGCGCATTTACACCTGGACAAACACAACATTCCATACGAAGCAAAAAGTTTTTCACCGGAGACGGAGAAAGGCGCGGCCAATGTAGCCAGGGTCTTGGGTTTCCCAGAACGACAGGCAGTAAAGACGCTCATTTTTCAAGTCGTGGATTCAGGCGAGTGTGTGCTGGTGATGCTGGGCGGCGATCAGAACGCCATTTCGGGAAACTTGAAAAAGACGATCGGGTCACGTAATATACAGATGGCACCCCCGGAGCAGGTTAAAGAAGTGACGGGATACATTATCGGTTCGATCCCCGCCTTCGGCTGGCAGCCCGAAGGATTCCGATCCTTCCTCGAGGCGAGTCTCATGGAAGAACCCATTCTTGGAACGGGTGGCGGTCAATGGGGCGAGGAGATCATGATCACACCGGAGAATTTGGTCAAAGCGAGCAGAGCGCTGGTGGTGAATTTGACGATCAAGAACGGGATGTAATTGGAGGATCGTATGGACAGTGGGATTCGAAAATTGATCGATCACTTTGGGCTGACCCCATTGCCGGTGGAAGGAACATTATTCGCGAGCACATACCGGTCAGGAGATATGCCTAACGGGAAACCATTTGGAACGGGGATGATCGGCTTGTATTGCCATGAGCCGCGCAGTATTTCTTATTTCCATAAATTGACGAACGATGAGATGTGGCATTTCTATGGGGGCGATCCACTTAGGTTGATATTGCTCTATCCGGACGGCTCGAGCCGCGATGTGATCCTGGGAAGTGATCCGCTCAAAAATCAATATGTTCAGTTCGTGATCCCTGCCGGGGTCTGGCAGGCCGGTCATTGCCTGGAGGGCGGCAAATATTCGTTGTTCGGCTGTACGCTGGCTCCGGGGTTTACAGGAGATATTTTTACAGGCGGAACACAGGCAGAGTTACTGCGGGCATATCCGAATCGCGCGGCGGATATTTTGGCTTACGGGCTGCCAAATAACGAGACGAAAATGCCCGATGGATTCGCGGCGTGAATACAAAGACACATTTATTTTTTATGAGACCTATAAGCACATGCGTTGTTGTTCTGGCAATATTTCTCCTGACTTCGTGCGAATCGGCAACCTCATCGCCCACGCCAGAGCAAACCTGGCCGTCAGAAGTAACCGCGATTGAATACATCAGTCCCGCCGACAACACTCCTCAGCCCGCCTTATTCTACAAACCCGCTACACATCAACCAGCACCGCTGCTGGTCGCTTTGCACACCTGGTCCGGTGATTACCAAAGCCTGAGTCTTCCTTACGCAGAGTGGTGTATCAAAAACAATTGGGTGCTAATACATCCAAATTTCCGCGGGCCGAACGATCACCCGGAAGCAACGGGGTCGGACATGGCGATCCAGGATATTCTTAGCGCCGTAGATTATGCAAAAAAGAACGCAAATGTCGACCCCAATCGGATATATCTTGTAGGAGCATCAGGCGGTGGGTATACCGCCTTGATGGTGGTGGCTAGAGATCCTGATATCTGGGCGGCGGCATCGGTTTGGGTACCGATCACAGATCTGTCGGCCTGGTATTACCAATCAAAAAAAATACAACCAGAGTACGCAGATGATATTGTGAAATCACTGGGGGGCGCTCCCGGAGATTCGGCAGAAGTAGATCTTGCCTATCAGGAGAGGTCACCGATCACCCATCTATCTCCATCCATAACAACTCCCATAGATATTAACGCGGGGATACATGATGGCCATTTAGGGCGCGTTTTCATTGACCATTCTCTATTAGCCTTCAACGCACTTGCAGATCCAAAAGACCAAATCCTCGACAATGACATTAACTATCTTGTTAACAATGCACAAGTGCCAAAACACCTTATCGACCCATTCTTAAGTGACCCATCCTACGGGGTAAACCAACCGTTATTTAGAAAGCAATCCGGGCGTGTGCGCATCACCATCTTTGATGGCGGCCATGAGATCATTTTCAACGCCGCGCTGACCTGGTTGTCTATGCAGAGTAAATAATTCACTCTGCGGCTCTTTGCCGCATACAAAAAGAAGACCTCGTATGAGGCCTTCTTTTTGTATGCTTTAGTCTCTCAAGGTCATCCAGTTCAAATCCCGAAGACCGGCGGCAAGGTCATCGCGGAAGTCATGACCGGTCATGCGCCATTCCCAATTGCCGCCAAGCCGGCTGGGAAAATTCATACGCGCTTCGCCGCCAAGGTTGAGCACATCCTGCATGGGAGTGATGGCAATGACCGCCACCGACTTCCATACTGCACGGATCAAATCCCAGGCAAAATCGCGGCCATCCACGCCAAGGTAACGATGGGCGAAATCCTTTTCAGATTGGGGGGCAGTAGCATACCAACCCTGGGCCGTATCGTTATCATGCGTCCCCGTGTATGCCACGCAATTGGGAACATAGTTGTGCGGAAGGAAGGGATTCTCAGGCCCGGTAAAGCCGAACTGCAATACTTTCATCCCGGGCAGGTCGAAGGCCTCAAGCAATTCGATCACG
>DAOQPR010000366.1:0-3273 GCA_035333265.1 Anaerolineales bacterium | reverse complement strand
GGCCCAACGCCCGGGGAAATGGCAACAGCCCAAAAGGTCGGGTTTGGGGCGTTTGTCGAAGAGCAGTTGGCGTTTGAGAGTATGGATGATTCCCAGCTTGAGCCCCATCTGGCTCATTTGACCACTCTCAATATGGATGTGCAGGAACTGGCGACCCTTGAAAAACCAGGCCAACCCGTGTTGGAACTCGTTCAGGCGACGTTGTTGCGCGCTGCCTATTCGCGAAGACAGCTTTATGAGCGGATGGTGCAGTTTTGGTCAAATCACTTTAATATTTATATTTTGAAGAATCAGGATCGTTATTTAAAAACTGGCGATGACCGCGATGTGATTCGTCCGAATGCTCTTGGAACATTTCATGGTTTGTTATCTGCTTCCATGTACAGCCCGGCCATGCTTGTGTATTTGGATAACGCTTCCAGTACAAAGGATGGGCCGAACGAGAATTATGCCCGTGAATTGATGGAATTGCATACGCTGGGCGTGGATGGCGGTTATACCCAGGCTGATATTGTAGAGGTGGCACGCGCGTTGACAGGCTGGTCGGTTACCGGCAGGCGCAGCGGAGATGGCGCGGGCGCGTTCATCTTTAAGCAAAACTTTCATGATGAAACCGAAAAACATATCCTTGGTGTTGATTTCCCTGCCCGACAGGGAATTGAAGATGGTGAACAACTGGCCGCCCTGTTGGCCGAACACCCATCCACTGCAGAATTTATTGCCTCCAAACTGGTTCGGCATTTTGTGGCAGATGCGCCGCCTGCTTCATTGGTGGCAAAGGTTTCTGAGGTGTTTCAAACCTCCAGGGGCGATATTCGCGAAGTGTTGCGTACGATTTTTTTCTCAAATGAATTTCGCCAATCATTGGGCGGCGGAAAGCTCAAGAAACCAGTTGAATTTGCTTTATCTGTTGTAAGGACATTGGGCATCAAAACTCAATTCGACCGGCCAACCACAACCATGATCCGTGCAATGGGGGAGTTACCCTTTTTCTGGCCTGCTCCGAATGGGTACCCGGATGTCGGTGCGGCCTGGTTGAATTCCAATGACTTGCTGGCTCGCTGGAATTTCGCACTGACCGTTGGCACAAACTCGATGAAGGATGCCATAGTAGATTTTTCTCCATTTTCCGGCCTCCCAACTGATGCGATCGTGGACGGATTAAGTTTACAACTGCTTGGCATGATATTGCCGGATGAGTCACGTGTTAGATTGATCGAAGTAACCCATGCGATCTCTGATATTGAGCCTGAAGCAGCCATATGTGCTTTGTTACTTGCTTCTCCTTATTTTCAATATCGATAGAGGTGATAAATGAAAACGACGTTTACCCGCAGAGACTTCCTAAAGTCGACCCTGGCTTTGCCCGCCTGGACTCTTGCACCTGAAACGCCACGCGAGTTTCTTCCGCGGTTTGCAGTTCTTGCGCCAAAAGGACAGGCGCCGCGTGCAAATATTTTGGTTTGCATCTTTTTACGCGGCGGTATGGATGGTTTAAACGCTGTCATCCCATACGGCGATGCTGATTATTATCGTCTACGCCCAACGCTGGCCGTCCCCGAGCCCATGGCAGGTAATGACCAGGCGGGAATTGAGCTTGATGGATTTTTTGGAATGCATCCCTCCCTGCGGCCGCTCAAAGATGTTTGGGATGATAAAGGTCTGGCCTTTATCCATGCAACCGGTTCACCCGACCCAACTCACTCCCACTTCGACGCGATGGATTATATGGAACGCGGCACGCCCGGCGATAAACAAGTGGGCACCGGCTGGTTGGCGCGGCATTTACAATTCGCTGCAACTGAAAACGGATCTCCATTTCGCGCCATTGGTTTTGGTGCGCTGTTACCATCTTCCTTACGTGGGCCTATACCAGCCATTGCCCTGCAGTCCATTGCTGACTTTCATTTAGGCGGACAATATAAAGGCAGGATCGAACAATTTCAGACCGCCATATCTTCGATGTATTCTGCCGACGAAACCCTCAACCTGCGCGCCGACTTTACCCTGGATGCGGTGCAACTCCTTCAAAAGGCAGTCGCTGGAGAGTATCGTCCGGCAAATGGGGCAAGCTACCCTGAAAGCGAATTTGGCGAATCTCTTAAGCAGATGGCGCAGCTTATCAAGGCTGAGATCGGTGTAGAGGTTGCAGCTGTTGATCTGGGGGGATGGGATACTCATGTTAATCAAGGAGTCCTTGAAGGTGAAATGCCATCCCTTCTGGCTGATCTTGGTGCATCCCTTGCGGCGTTCTATCACGACCTTGGCGATGAAATGAAGAATGTAACGGTGGTAGGCATGTCTGAGTTTGGACGGCGGGCCGCAGAGAATGGCGGCAATGGAACAGATCACGGCCATGGTAATATGATGCTGGCAATGGGGAAGTCCATTCATGGGGGCAAGGTCTATGGACAATGGCCCGGCCTTGCACCGGACCAGCTTGCTGCTCCCGGCGACCTTGCGATCACCACCGATTTCCGCTCAGTACTTGGCGAACTGGTGTCCAAACACTTACAGAATCCCTTGCTTAATCAGGTCTTCCCGAATTTCTCAGGTTATCAACCATTGGGTATTGCAAAAGATGTACATTGATCAAGCAGAGATCAATAATTCAATTCCTTTACACCTTTGTCGCGCATCATTTTTTGAACAAAAGCGTCGTGACTTTGGGGCGAGCCAATAACCTTCCAGTTGCCAATGATCGATTTTTCGTTTTTAGCTTGATGATGTTCGACCACTCGCAATGAAAGATTCTTGAATAACAATGAGATCCCTTCGATCTTTTTATGGTCACTTGGGCCAACAATGATCTCATAGGAGCGCGCTTCACGAATCCGGTCGATGCGTGCCTCAAGCCTTGGAAAGACCAACAAGACCAGCAGTGTCGCCACTGTGGCGGCGCTGACAAACAGCAGGCTCCCGGCGCCAATCCCCATGCCGAGTGCTGCGGCCAGCCAGATCGTGGCGGCAGTGGGTAGCCCGGCAATACGGCCGCCTTCACGAACAATGGCTCCTGCACCGAGAAAACCGATCCCCGTAACAATGTTGGCGGCGATGCGGGTTGCAGTAAACCCAGGATCCATGGATATGGAGAATATGGTAAACAGAGTGGAGCCTAACGTGATCAAAATGATCGTGCGAAAGCCAGCGGCTTTGTCCTGAAATTCCCTTTCCGCACCGATCGCCCCACCCACGATCACAGCCATACCAACTTTGATCAGGTTTTCATAAAATATAGCATCCATGATGTTCGCCTCCTTAAATACTTAATTG
>DAOQPR010000365.1:0-3278 GCA_035333265.1 Anaerolineales bacterium | reverse complement strand
CCCAAGCCATGATACCCAAGCGGGAACGGCCCGCCGGTATAGGCTACAGCGGAAAGAATGGCTGCTACGCCGAGCAGGATCACGGTCCAGCCGCGAAGCGCAGCAAGATATAACCCAAGTAAGGCAGCCAATCCTAAAATGATGTACATCCCGCACTTGACTTGAAATGGAGTCAAATATCCCGCTTGTGTTACCCGTACGGGTCCCAAACGTTCAACGGTATCTGCACCCCGTTCAAAGTCAAAGACATCATTGGCAACGTTGCTGCCGATCTGCAAAAGTAAGGCGACGAACAATGCCGCAAGGGCTGGAAGTAATTGAAATGAACCATCATGCCACGCCAGGGCGCTGCCCATTGCAACACCGGATGCAGCTGCAGGCAACGTGCGTGGACGAATGGCAAGCCACCAGGCATGAAAAAAGTTAGGTTTATTGATCATTGTGTTTTTTCAGGGAATAAAATTACTTTGCCAGGAAAATCTTAAGACCCATGTTGGCATAGTATGCCAGGTTTGGGCTAAGCAATTGGGTAAACGACCATACAGTCGTCCAAAAGGTGTTCGATATCGGTGAGTCTACGAAGACCAGCAGGTATAAGATCAGAAAGCCGAATGAACGGAAAAAGCGGGAAGCTTCGACAATGTTGGTCGGCAGAAATGGTTCAAGAATTCCAAAGCCATCCAGCCCGGGAATGGGCAGCAGGTTGATCATAATGGCAGTGATCTGTAAAAACGCCAAAAACGCCAGGCCTGATAGAAAACCGTCCAATGCATACCCAAAAATTGAATAGAACAACAGGTCTGAAAAAGGAATTGCCAAAAGAATGACAAATAACAAGTTGGCAAAAGGCCCAGCCGCTGAAACAAGGCTGCGATACCATGGCTTCCTGAGGGCAAATATATTAATGTACACGGCCCCGCCGGGAAAGCCGATGCCACCTATCAGCAACATAAAAATCGGCAGGATGATGCTTAAGACAGGGTTTGAATACTTAAGTGGATTAAGGGTGAGATATCCCTTGTCCTCCACGCTTTCATCTCCACCCCAAAACGCGATGACAGCATGCCCAAATTCATGCAGGGCAACCGATATGATCCAACCGCCGATGATAAAAGCGATCAAAAACATTCGAGGGCTGTTCCCAACCCCTGTGAACAAAAATACAGCCATGGCCAAAGTGAACAAGACCAGGCTGATAAAGATCGGGCTGATACCCTGACGCATCACCCTTGACATGGTTCTCGATGCAAACAGAGGCTTTTTTACAACCGGCATTTGTTTGATGGCTGCGATCTGCCCACGCACCTGTTCTGCGGTAATAAAATATTGAGACAAAATCTGACCAGCCTTACTATCAGAAATCTGCAACATCCCCAGCAACAGGGTCGGCACATCAATCTCAACCTGCCCTTGCTGTTTCATCTCGATAAGGGCGGCATTCAACACACCATCGAGTTCTTCAGTAATTGTGGCGCTTCCACGACTCACGCCCGGAATTTGGAGAGTCTGGTTTGCATCCAGTTTGATAGTGGCTGCAGAACGCGCAATCAGGCTTTCCACTTTTACACTAAGATATTTAAATAACATCTGGACTTGCGAGTTGGGGTATTGTAACAACGCCAGAAGCAGCATTAACGAATCAACTACTTTTTGATTATGACTCCCGGCAATGCGTACGGCACGATCGAATGCTTGTTGAGTGTCCCGATCCAAAGGGTATGAAGTTTTCGGCATTTCGCGATTATACCTTGCAGATGGATGAAATTTTTCATCTGCCCGCCGGTCTCACAGGCTTATAGGTATAATTCGGCTTTCAGGAGACTCCATGACACAACTTTCCGGGCAGGAACGCGCTTCCTATGTTCAATCCATGTTTACCAAGATCGCACACCGCTATGATGTGATGAATCGGCTCATGACAGGCGGAATGGATGTACGCTGGCGAAAGGAAGTGATAAGCCTGACAAAGATCCGCCCACACGGCTCCATTCTGGACCTGGGAACGGGCACTGGTGACCTGGCCCGCGAGGCGCTGACACAGTATCCCAAAGCCCGCGTCACCGCGGCAGATTTTACACTTGAGATGATGCGTGTCGGAAAGAAGAGCGGCCCTTTAAATTTCTCTTCAGCAGATGCCCTGCATTTGCCATTTTTGGATAAAACGTTTGATGCCGTAGTCTCCGGCTTCCTGATGCGAAACGTGACTGACGTACAGGTCGCTCTTCAGGAACAATATCGGGTTCTGAAACCAGGCGGGCGAATCGTCGTGTTGGACACGACCAAACCGAAGAAAAATCTATTATCCCCTTTCATCAAGTTTCATATGCATGTAATTATCCCAACCATCGGTGGTCTGCTCTCTGGAATGCGCGATGCCTATGAATATCTACCAGATTCGACTGAAGGTTTCTTAACAGCAGAAGAACTCTTGATCCGAATGGCAGCAGTGGGGTTTCGACGAGTTCAATTCAAACGTTTGATGTTTGGGACGATTGCGATCCATTGGGGAGAGAAGTAAATAAGGGACGTGGCTTTCACCTAGGTAATGGCTATCGCGTATTATAAATATCCGGGTTGGCACAATGAGGTAATCGCCCGCCATTTAACCCGGCAATTAGATTCTGTGCGGCCAATAAAGACATTTGGTCACGCGTCCATTTGCTGGCGCTTCCAAGATGTGGAACAATAAGGCAATTTTCCAATTCCAGCAGCGGGGAACTCATGGGCAGAGGTTCAGGGTCGGTGACATCGAGAGCGGCGGCGAAGATGCGATTGGATTTCAGGGCGTCGTATAAGGCGGCTTGATCGACCACGCCGCCTCGGGTGGTGTTAACCAGAATTGCGTTCGATTTCATCTTCGATAAAAACTCGGCGTTAACAAGATGACGAGTACTTGCATTCAACGGAACATGCAAAGAAACAAAATCTGATTCGTGCAAGAGGGTATCCAGATCAACAGGTTGGGCGCTATAGGCAGGCTTGGCACTGGGGCTGTGGTAGATCACGCGCATGTCAAATCCCTGGGCGCGTTTGGCAACAGCCTGACCGATGCGTCCAAAACCGACGATGCCCAATGTTGCACCGACCAAATCTGTGCCGAGTAATAACGATGGACTCCATGTCACCCATTTCCCTGCGCGGACGTATCGCTCGGCTTCGGTTATTCTGCGTGCGGCGGCAAGCAATAATGCAAAAGCCTGGTCGGCGGTGGCGTCGGTGAGGACTCCGGGTGTGTTGCCGACGGGGATTCCGCGTTTGGTGGCTTCGGCGACGTCCTT
>DAOQPR010000364.1:0-3281 GCA_035333265.1 Anaerolineales bacterium | reverse complement strand
ATGGGTAATTGGAAATTGCAGTTACCTGTCGGGGCCGGAACGTTTTCCAGAGGGTATTTAATAATTCTTTGGTTTCGGAGCGATCTGAGTCGCCGATAACTGCCACTTCACGAGTGGGGCCGACTGCAAAATCTGCGGCGCACAACCATTGCGCAAAAGCCGTTGGATAGCGTAGCATGGCCCCGTATGTGGAAGAAAGCATATCTTCGGCAAGATCGCGCCATTCCGTTCGATCTCCATAGGCTGCCAATTCAAGCAGGGCTGTAGCAGCAAGCGCATTTCCAGATGGAGTGGCATTGTCCTGAATGTCTTTTGGTCGTACAAGGAGTGTCTCATGATCGTCGCGGGTATCGAAAAAACCTCCATTGGGATCAATGAAGTGTTCCACCATTTCATCGGCGAGTTTTAAAGACCATAGATACCATTCCTTATTCGGATCAGATTGATACAGTGCCAAAAGCGCCAAAATCAGGCCAGCATAGTCTTCCAGGTAGGCATTATGTTTTGCTTGTCCCTCCCGCCAGGAGCGGTGCAGCCGACCCTTTACATATAGGTTATTCAACAAGAAGCGTGCGTTACGAATGGCCACCTGGAGATAATCAGATCGATCCAGATAGCGTCCAGCCTCTGCGAATGCTTTGAGCATCAGGGCGTTCCACATCACAAGCACTTTGTCGTCTGTGCCAGGGCGGATGCGTGAACTTCGTGCTTCTAAGAGTTTGGCATGGCAGGTCGATAATTTCTTCAAGATCTCTTCTAGGTCAATTTTGAAACGGGCTGCGAGTGTGGGGTTGTCCATGGCGCGTTGCAAGATGGTTTTGCCTTCCCAGTTCCCGGATGGGTTAATTCCATAAGCAGTTTTGAAAAAGTCAAAGTCCGAACCTAGTACTCCTTCGAGTTCGTCCAGTGTCCAGACATAGAATTTCCCTTCTTTACCTTCTGAGTCGGCATCCAAACTACTGAAGAATCCCCCTTCTGAATGGGTTAATTCTCGCATGACAAAACCCAGCGTCTCCTCGCAAACCCTGCGATAGTCAGCATTGCCGGTGACCAGGTGTCCGTGTAGATACGCCAGGGCTAACTGGGCATTATCATATGCCATTTTTTCAAAGTGAGGCGTTCTCCAAAAATTATCGACACTGTAACGGGAAAAGCCACCGCCGACGACATCATACATCCCGCCAAGAGACATGGCACTTAATCCATGGGTGACGGCCTTTATTATTTGTTCATGTTGAGATGAATCAGTGGTTGCTCGGCGTAAAAGAAATTCGGTGGTCATGGGTTGCGGAAACTTCGGTGCCGCCCCCCAACCTCCGTGTTCCCAATCATAAGAATCAAGCAGATTTTTTATCGCCGCTTCGAGAGATTCTTTGGTGATTTCATTTCTATTCTCGGGCTTGTGTAAAGGTGGGCGGATGTGTTCGAGTACCTGATTTCCGACTCGATCCACTTCCTGAATATCTTCGCGCCAAGCTTTGGCGATGTTGGATAATACTTCTTTGAAGGAAGGCATGTTGTATCGTCGGACAGGCGGGAAGTAGGTACCTGCGTAGAATGGTTTAAGATCGGGCGTCAGAAAGACGGACATTGGCCATCCACCGGAGCCTGTCATGGCGATGACGGCTTGCATATAAATGCCGTCCAGGTCGGGACGTTCTTCTTTATCTACTTTGATATTGATGAAATGCTGATTCATCAGGTCGGCGGTTTCAGGGTCTTCAAAAGACTCATGGGCCATGACATGGCACCAGTGACAGGCCGCATACCCGATGCTGAGGAAGATGGGTTTGTTTTCTGTGCGTGCTTTATTTAACGCTTCATTGTCCCAGGGGTGCCAGTCAACCGGGTTGTTTGCATGTTGTATGAGATAGGGGGAGCCTTCTTTAATCAAAAGATTTGGCATTTGTACCTTTAATGGAATACAGTCGAAGTTATATGTATTATAGCCTATGCGTTTTAATAAAATAAGCACCCTACTTAAGGTGAATTTGACCAACCATTGATGCTCATGGTGCTCTGCGGCGTCACAATTATATGTGACATTTGTAATGAAACAATTGTAACAATTTTTCGGGTATGTTACTATTGATGAATGAGCTGTACGATACGGTTCATGGTAGATAAAAAAATTACGGAGTCAAATATGAAGAATTTGCTTGAAAAATTGAGTATTCAGCCTGTCAATGCTGGGGCCTGTACCGGTGTGGACGGATGGTTGATGGATCCGAAAGGGAAAGAATTGATTTCTTACAACCCGGCAACGGGCGAAGCCATTGCCAGGATTATCCAGGCCACACCAGCCACGTACGAGCAAGTTACTTCTCACGCCCAAAAAACGTTTATAGATTGGCGTACTGTGCCTGCCCCAAAGCGTGGCGAATTAATTCGTGATCTGGGGAATGCTTTGCGCGAATTCAAAGAACCGTTGGGTGATCTCGTGACCGTGGAGATGGGGAAGATCCGTGTGGAGGGATATGGCGAAGTTCAAGAAATGATCGATATCTGCGATATGGCAGTGGGGCAATCTCGCATGTTATACGGCTTGTCCATGCATTCCGAGCGTCCTGCTCATCGTATGTATGAGCAGTGGCATCCGCTTGGCATCCTTGGTCTGATCACTTCGTTCAATTTTCCTGTTGCTGTCTGGTCTTGGAATGTAACACTGGCGGCCATCTGCGGTGATACTACCGTTTGGAAGCCCTCTTCCTACACTCCTTTGACGGCCATAGCTGTAACGCATATCGCCAATAAAGTCATGGCGGACCATGGTTTGAGCGGTATTTTTAACCTCGCCATCGGATCAGGGCGTGACGTGGGTGAGTTGATGCTCAACGATAAACGCGTTCCGCTCATTTCGTTCACCGGTTCGACTTCAGTGGGCATCCATGTTTCCGAGGCGGTTGCGCGTCGTTTTGGAAGGACCATCCTTGAATTGGGCGGTAACAATGGCATTATTGTTTCCGAGAAGGCTGACCTGGATATGGCAACTCGCGCCATTCTGTTTGGCGCTGTTGGCACGGCCGGTCAGCGTTGCACATCCACTCGCCGTATCATCATGCAAAAGTCCGTCTCAAAAGATTTGACAGCCCGCCTGGCGAAAGCTTATAAACAGGTTCGAATTGGCGACCCGCTTCAGCCGGATACTCTCATGGGGCCATTGGTGGACGCCTCAGTCGTGGAAGAAATGATGGATGCTGTCAAGAGTGCGGTGGCAGATGGCGGTGAGATCGTTACTGGCGGTCACATGCTGCCTAATTTGGGTCCGGCTTATGTAGAGC
>DAOQPR010000363.1:2197-3283 GCA_035333265.1 Anaerolineales bacterium | reverse complement strand
GACCAGGTACAACATCCTGCTTGAGGCGAAACTCAGGGACCCAGAAGGAATGAATAACATCCTCAGACTGCATTTTAAGCAACACCTGACGATTATAGGGCAGGTATAACTTATCACTGACAATGCCATACTCTGGGTATTCAAATGACCAGGAGAACGTGCGAGCTGTCACATTAATGACCATGGCGTTCGGGTCAACCTTGCGAATCTCGCCTAATGAAAACGCCCCCAAATAAGCGAAGACCACCACCACGATCAGCGGGAAGACGGTCCACGCTATTTCAAGGTTGGTATGTCCTTCAATATGTTCCGCATCGGTATCGTCACCTGGTTTCTTACGAAAGACAACCAGACTGTATACCAAAGGAACCATAATGAGGGAGAAAAAAAAGGAAATGGCAAGAACCTGCCAATTCCACATCCAATCGATCGGGATCGCTTGAGCACTTGCCTGTACAGGCATCAACCCTATTGCGTTAAGCCCGGCATATGTGAGAGCGGTCAATAGGAATACCAACAGCCCCACTATTGAAAAGTGTCGCATACTCTCTCTCCTTTTATCTTGAACTACTGCAGCCCTTCCCAGAAAACGGCTGCATTCTACCAAAGATTATTCAGTTTGTCAGTATTATTTGGTCAACCGATAAAAGTAAAGATAATGCATTGAAACACACGATCTTCAAAGAAGTTTCCCGATTGTGAAGTATGACACTTCTAAATTTTGTAACTTTCCTATTAGGACTTGAATTGAACGAAATTATCAATATAATTTATACCATCGTGAAAGCGATAAATCAACTCGGAGGAGCAGGAGAATGTTTAAAAAAATACCAAAAAGAAAAAGCGTAATCATAATGGCCGCGGGGGCCTTGATCCTTGCGGGGACAATTTTAGCGAGTTGTGCAGGAAGCGCAACGCTGCCGCCTTTTGCCACCCCCTTGCCATCCCCCACCCCACCGCCTCTGCCCACGGCGACGATTGAGCCGTTTCATGCGGTAGATGCAGACGCATCTCTGCCCAGCGATGCCGCAAAAGCGGTGGACTTGATCGCTGCATGGGTGGATGGCGGCGCACCAGAGACGGATG
>DAOQPR010000363.1:0-2097 GCA_035333265.1 Anaerolineales bacterium | reverse complement strand
AAAGCGGTGGACTTGATCGCTGCATGGGTGGATGGCGGCGCACCAGAGACGGATGAGTTCGATTACATCGGCATCGATGGAAATACCTATCAGGGCACCTTTGCGGAGGATGTCCAGCCATTGTTCACAACCAATGGAGTGTGGTTCGAAGGTTCACAGGCATGCTCTGGCTGCCACTTCGCCAACAGCGAGAACTCCTACCATGAGATGGACCTCTCCTCTTATCAGGGCATCATGACCGGTCCTGATCCCATCTCCGCCCCTCCCGGTGAATCCATCCTCGGTGAGAGCGAGTTCCATGCCGGTGATTTCAACTGGGACGAATCCCTTCTCAAAGCCCGCCTCATGAACAACCGCATGCCGCCGGGATGGGCCTTCGACCTGACAGAGACCAACCGCTCTGGTCAATGTGTTGAAGTCTCTGCTGATGGTGTCAATGTTCTCGTCGGCCAGTTCGCTGATTGTGAACTCAATGGCACCGGCCTGATCGAAGCCTGGGTCACTGCCGGCGCTCCTGAGACCGATGCCTTTGAATACGGCAGCCAGCAACTCACTTTTGAGCGTGATGTGCTGCCTTTCTTCACCAAGCCCAACATGTGGTATGAAGGTTCACAGGCATGCTCTGGCTGCCACTTCGCCAACAGCGAGAACTCCTACCATGAGATGGACCTCTCCTCTTATCAGGGCATCATGACCGGTCCTGATCCCATCTCCGCCCCTCCCGGTGAATCCATCCTCGGTGAGAGCGAGTTCCATGCCGGTGATTTCAACTGGGATGAATCCCTTCTCAAAGCCCGCCTCATGAACAACCGCATGCCGCCCGGAAGTCCCTTTGACATCACGGAAGCCAACCGCTCTGGACCCCTCATTCTTGCCGGAACAAAAAAATAAAAACAAAATAACAAAAAGACCGCCCAATTTATATGGGCGGTCTTTTTGTTATTTTGTTCTCAGTTCAATGCTAATCAGTATACGCATAAAGAATTCCATCACTATCGCTCAGGTAAATCCACCTATTTGAGACACTCAGGCCCGTCCGTGGAGCTAATGTATCCGTCTGAAAGTGCCAAAGGGGGTCTCCGGTCGATGCGTTGAGGGAGAAAATATCACCTTGTTGTGTTAGAAAAACCAATTCATTTGAAGGCAAATAGACTGGCGCACCTGCCAGATAATTAAAAGTTCCTTCAGGAATATTGAATAACCACAGGTCGCGCCCTGTATTGATGTCGACAGCATGGACAGAGGTGTTGGCCGATCCATAAAATACCGCTTCACCATGACCGGAAAGGGTCGGCACCCAGTTGCCTGTATCTGCCTGATATTTCAATTCGCCACTCGAGGAATCCAGCCCAACAATGAAATCACGATAGGCGATATAAGAGATGAATTTATCCGTGGCATACAGTTGTTTTATAAAACCATCCTCGGATTCAAATTTCCATTTGACGGATCCATTTGCAGCATTGAGGGCATACAAACGCATATGTCCCCCTTCGTTCACTTCTATCGGTGAAGAGAAACTGCCTCCAACATAAAGAACATCTCCCTGGCGAAATGGGGTTTGGAGCACGTAATTATCGCTTTCAAAATCCCATAAGACCCGGCCATCTTCGGTGGATAAGGCCACTAATTTGGCCTTGCCAGTGGGATCTCCGATCAGCCCCGGCCCTGCAAAGGTGGTTGGAACATAAACAATCCCGCCAGATATGAATGGGGCCATTTGAGAGTTAATTCCAAGCGAGGTTTCCCAAATCTGCTTTCCGTTGACTGGGTTCAAAGCAACATAGCGGCCACCATCGATCCCAATAAAAAGGCGTTTGCCATCCGTCCCATAAGCCCGGTCCCAGATCATAACCCCGGGGTCATACTGCCACAGCGTCTCTCCTGTCTCGGCGTTCAGGCCAACTAATGGCTTCCCAACAGGGGCCACAATAAGGACATTACCAATTCTTAATGGCGGGCTATTGATCGGCGCCCCCAGTTCCTGACTCCAAACAAGATGAATGGATGCTCCATCGAATGGCTGTTCGGAAGAATCAGGATTCACGCCGCAGGACGCCAAACCAACCAGAAGCATGACCCATAAAAATCGAAAGG
>DAOQPR010000362.1:0-3286 GCA_035333265.1 Anaerolineales bacterium | reverse complement strand
ATGGGCACATGAGCATCACGCTGAATACATCGATTGTGCCATCACAGGAAGCCCAGATTCCATCGGAACTCCGAGCGCCCATATTCTGCTCGCCGGTCAGGAATCCGTGTTTCAAAAAACCGAACCCCTTTTACGAACCCTCGCTGGCAATTTGGACTACAAGGGTGAGCCCATCGGACTGGCATCCACCTGGGAAATGATCTATATCATGCATTATTACGGAATGTTTTTGAGCCTATTCCACAGCGTGCAAATTTGCCAGGCAGAAGGCATTCCTTTGGAAGACTACAGTTCCCTGCTTGGCAGTCAGGGCAAGAACTATGAAAAATGGCTTTGTGAAAATATCCTGCTGGGAAATTATCAAGAAACCTCTGCGCCGCTTGAACTCTGGGCAGGCGGCATTCAACACATCGTTCAACATGCCGAAGCCAGTGACATCCCCGCCGAATTTCCCCGGTTGGCTGCGCGCCTATTCCAGGCGGCGACGAACGCAGGTTATGGACGTGAAGAAGTGTCCGCTTTATATAAAGTGCTGCAAAAACCCTTGTGAGGGCATCGCGCCCAACACAGCGTCCCAATAGAACCGAGATCCCTGCAAGGGTATATCCCCTACGGGGATTTTGGCGCAAACCGTTGGCATACTCTTGCACAACAAGGTAAAAAGTAAAAAAAGACCGTATTATCCAGAGAATTTTATAAAACCACAAATCAAGATAAAATCAGCAAAATAATTTTTAAAGGAGATATAGAATGAAAGCCTTCTTAGTATTTGTATTATTACTCGTTCTTCTGACCAGTTGCCAAAGCCAGCCGACCTATACTGACAACGGGAATCCAGGTCAAATCAAGGCTATTGTTTTTTATGATGACAATCGTAATGGAGCTATGGATGGCGGTGAGACGGGTGTTCAGACCAAAGTAGGCATTTCACAAGAGAGCTCCTGCCCCGCTTCAAATCAGGAGGCAGTCACAAATATCGAGACGGATGTGGATGGCGTTGCTCTTTTCAAAGATTTAAAGCCTGGCAAGTATTGCGTCGTTCCATATGGAAATCCTACTATGACTACAAAACTTACACAGGAAATATATGTAAGTAGCGAAATGATAGCGACTGTTAAATTTGGAATGGTTAAGGAATAGATGCAAGGCAATTAAAATTCGGTTGTCAAATTTTGGTCGAGTTAGTGGTCATATTCTTAGCCTTGTATGTCAAAAATATGCCAACAAAGATTCACGAAAAAGCCGGGATAATATGCATCTGACCCTCAGACAAACACCGAGGACAGGCGCTGGGGACTGCCGCCCAAGGCGTGCGGCAATCTCAAGCAGTTTTCTACGCCTTATCATTATTCTCTGGACCGTCCGTCCACCTGTGCCTGCGGCAAGGTTCGGGCAGGGCAGGCTGGCTGGACGGCTTCTCCAGGTCCGCGTGATGGGTATCCCCTAACGATTCCCTACGGGACTTTGGCGCAAATCGTTAGCCCGATACAGGAAGAAGCATTATCGATGAACAATCAGATTGTATCGACAGGATACGATAAAGTATCCGAAATTTATCGAAGCGATTATGACAATGACGAAAAACGTATTAACTGGTGCAAACGAATTCTAGAGTTGCGTCCAAGTTCCAGGACCGCTTTGGATATTGGTTGTGGTTGCGGAATACCTGTCTGCAAGTATTTTTCGGAACATGGGCTACAAACTGTTGGAATTGATATTTCGCAACGGCAGATCGAAAGGGCAAAGAAATTAGCCCCGCAGGCGACCTACATTTGTGGTGATTATCTGAACACAAATGATACGCAATACGACATCATCACTGCTTTTTACTCCATCATCCATATTGATAGGACATTGCACAAACGGGTATTTGAAAAGGTATACAATCAGTTGAGCGTTACAGGAATCGCCGTAGTCACTGTCGGACACGACGAATGGGAAGGCTATGAAGATCATTGGCTTGGTGTCGAAGGAGCGAAGATGTATTGGTCTCATTATTCTGTCGATCAATATTATGAAATACTACATTCGATAAATTTCAGTATTCTCTTTGATGAGTTTATTCCTGAAGGCAACTCGGGGCATAATCAGTTATGGCTACAAAAAAGCACCTAACAAAGTGTCCCGATAGAACTGGGACGGTAGGTACCTGGCGCTGGGGATTGTCAAGCGCCAGTGCGCTTATCTGGTTGGGCGGCTTCGCCGGGTCCGCGTGATGGGGGGTCCCCTACGGGGGCTTTGGCGCAAACTGTTAGGCTCCTATAACGAATGAAAATGAATTTGTCTTCTCTGGTCATCCATCCGGTTGATCCTCAAGGTAAAGAGGCCATGGCCCTTCTTCACGAGGCTGCCATCGAAATACGCACGCTCTATCCTGAGGTTTTCAATTCCGAGTCGCCAATGCCGATCAATACCTCCACCCCTGCTCACAGCATTTACCTGGTCGGCTATCTTGAGAGTCAGCCAGTACTGAGCGGAGCGCTGCGTCCCATTGACAAGGAAGCGGTTGAAATTCGTCGAATTTTCGTAGTACAGGGAGCACGCCGGCTTGGTTTAGCGCGAGCCATGTTGAGAAGCCTGGAGGCCAGGGCGCATGAATTTGGATACAAGGTGATGAGGTTGGAAACAGGCAACCGTCAGAATCCCGCAATGGCATTCTATGAGCGTTATGGATTTCATCGGATCGAACCCTTCGGTGAGTATCGAGAAGACCCAACAAGTGTTTGCTATGAGAAAGAGATCGAGGAAGTTCGCGGGGACTAACTCAGCGCCCCGATGGAACCGGGATGATATCCATGTCCGCAGGTGGATGAGACACCTCTTCCTGCATGAGTCGTTGGTTTCCCAAAGTAATATCCCTTACAGGTACAGGAGATCTCAATGTTTATACCCATTGGAGATGCAAAGATTTTTGCTACATCATTCGGCCCGGCTGGTGCGCCCGTCATTGTGGGCATTGGCGGGTGGATCGGGAGTTGGGAGTTATGGGCTGACCCATTCTCCATCTTAAGTCGGAGTTGGCGCGCCATCGCTTATGACCATCGCGGTGCGGGTGCGACCCTGGCGCCCGTGGAGTCCATCACGTTCCACCGATTGGTGGAGGATGTCTTTGCAGTGCTCGACGCTTACAACGTCGAGAATTGTGTACTGGCGGCAGAATCTGCCGGGGCCCTCACTGCTTTTGGGGCCGCCCTCGAACATCCCGAACGGATCACAGGGTTGGTTATTGTGGATGGGATGTATTTCCGTGAAACGCCCTCGGAAGAGGATCTGTTTCTTATGGGAT
>DAOQPR010000361.1:0-3324 GCA_035333265.1 Anaerolineales bacterium | reverse complement strand
GCTACAGCTACAGAAGAGATGACCGCCACTATTGGTGAGATTGCAGGTAATTCTGAAAAGGCCCGCCGTATTACAGGCGATGCAGTTTCTCAGGCAGATATAATCTCTGCCGCGGTTCGGTCTCTCGGCCAATCTGCTCAGGATATTGGCAAGGTTACTGAAACGATCACTTCCATCTCCAATCAGACCAACCTACTTGCCTTGAATGCAACGATCGAAGCAGCTCGTGCTGGTGCGGCCGGCAAGGGCTTTGCGGTCGTTGCCACCGAGATTAAGGAGTTGGCAAAGCAAACGGCAACGGCTACAGAAGATATCAAGGCCAAGATATCCGGCATTCAGAATTCAACTGCGAACACAGTGGATGATATCGAAAAAGTGATGCGCATCATCCGTGATATCAGCGAGATTGTCACCACCATTGCTACAGCTATTGAGGAACAATCTGTGGTCACACGTGATATTGCATCCAATATTTCACAAGCGACCCGTGGTGTTGATGAGGCCAGTGAACGGGTTACACAAACCTCCACAGTAGCGCAATCTGTAGCGCAGGACATCTCTGCGGTCAACCGGGCCGGAAATGAGATTGCTCATGGCAGCAAGCAAGTACAAGCCAGCGCAAGCGAACTCTCAAGCTTGGCGGAGCAGCTGCGCAACATGGTTTATGCCTTCAAAGTTTAGATCGGCAAGTAAGCACACTTTCTGCCAGAAATGAGATGACTAATGAAAATTCAAGAGGAACTGACTCTGGTATCTACGTTCTATGTAGGCGGCACACTCATGGGTGTCAATGCAATGAACGTTCAGGAAGTTGTCCAATTGAACAACCTGACCCCGGTTCACCATGCCAGCCCCTACATTGCCGGGATCATTAACTTGCGCGGCCAGATCGTCACTGTTGTTAATCTAAAAGAGAGATTGGAGATCACCCCCCTTGAAGATCAGGCGGCCCGGGAGATTTTTATCGTATCGGTGCAAGGTGAAAATATTGGCTTGCTGGTGGACGAGGCTGCAGATGTCATTCCAGCCGACTTAGAGTCTCTGGCCCCTTTGCCTGCGAATATGAGCGCCAAACAACAGAGGTTTTTGAAGGGCGTTTTCCAGAATGAAACACGCCCTATTGCGATCCTGGATATCAACCCGATATTGGATGTGGAAGAAGATGAATCTGCGAGTCTTAGTAGTCGATGATACTTCGCTGTTTCGACGCGTAATCTCGGATGCCCTTGCACTTTTACCTGATGTTGAGGTGATTGGCACTGCACCGAACGGAAAGATTGCCCTTGAGCGCGCGGCTTCCCTGTCCCCAGATCTCATTACACTTGATATTGAGATGCCGGAGATGGGCGGTCTTGAAGTGTTGGGCGAGCTGAAGCGTAAGGAGATCGAATGCGGTGTGATAGTTGTCAGCGCGTTGACTCTCAAAGGTGGAGAGTTGACCATCCGGGCGTTGGAAAGAGGCGCGTTCGACTTCATCACAAAGCCCACGGAGGGGGATCCTAGGAGCAATCTCGCTGCCATCAGCAATGCACTTGCGCCCATTATCAGTGCGTATCGCCGCCGTTGGGAGATCCGTTCCATCTTGAAGCAGACTTCTCCAATGGCGATTTCCAAACCGGTGCCAGCGGTTTTAGATCGTGTGGAACGTCCGCCGGTCTTGAAAAAATCCGAGATCGTGCTGATTGGTATTTCCACAGGCGGCCCGAATGCCCTGGCGCAATTGCTTCCTGCTTTGGGTACGAAGTTTCCCGTTCCGATCCTGGTCGTTCAACATATGCCACCATTCTTCACGAAATCGCTCGCCGAAAGCCTCTCGACGAAATGCAGCCTCACCGTCAAAGAAGCGGAAGAAGGCGAACCAGCGCGTGCTTCGACAGTTTATATTGCTCCTGGTGGAAGGCATATGAAAATATCGCCGGATACAAAAGGCGACCTGACGATCCGTTTGTCCGATGATCCAATGGAGAACAATTGCCGCCCTTCGGTGGATTACCTGTTCAGGTCCGTAGCCAATAATTTTAATGGGCCGGTTACAGCCGTCATCATGACCGGTATGGGCAGCGACGGCGTGCTGGGGCTGCGGCTCCTAAAAAGAAAGAATAGCCACATCATTGCCCAGGATGAAGCATCCTGCATTGTTTTTGGGATGCCGAAGGAGGCGATTAAGGCAGGTGTAGTGGATGTTGTAGCGCCATTGAATCAGATCGCCCATGAGATTAGTCGATCAGTAAAGAGTAAAACATTGTGATAAAGATTCAGCCTGAAGAAGTACGCACATTGTCTCAATATGTTTACTCGCTGTGTGGCGTGCATCTCGACGAAACCAAGGCTTATCTACTGGAGAATCGCCTTGCTGCTTTGTTGCAGGAATCCTCCTGTGCCAGTTTTTCTGAATTTTACTTAAAAGCCCGTTCAGACCCCACCCGGAATCTCCCCCGTAAGATCGTTGATGCAGTAACAACAGGGGAGACCTCTTTTTTTCGTGATAATGCGCCGTTCGAACTCTTCCAATTCAAACTGCTGCCTGAACTAATTGACCGCCGGAAAAAGACGACTCCAACAGGCAAGCCAATACCGCTTCGCATCTGGAGCGCAGCCTGTTCCTCCGGGCAGGAAGTTTATACAACCGCAATCATTTTGCAGGAGACGCTTGGAAATCTTTCCAATTACAATATTCATTTATTAGGTACGGATATTTCCGATCAGGCCATTGCCCGGGCGTCTTATGGTGTTTTTTCGAAAATGGAGATGGATCGAGGGCTTCCTCCGGATAAGATCCAACGCTATTTCACGTCGATGGACAAAGGCTGGAAGATCCGGGACGAACTGCGTGGAGTAGCCACGTTCAAGAAGATCAATCTCATGGATGATTTTTCCTTTCTTGGCAATTTTGATATCATCTTTTGCCGAAATGTGGCGATCTATTTTACAGAAGCCGACAAGGCCTTGTTGTTTTCCAAACTTGGCAGGGCTCTTACCAAAGATGGAGCCTTGATCATTGGAAGTACTGAGGCGCTCACCGGTCTGGCTCCCCAATTCGAATCCATGCGGTATTTGCGTAGTGTCTACTATCGCTTAAAGTGAATCACAGGATTTATTTATTGCTTAGTTGTTATGAACCATTTTCTATTGGGGGTGAGTTTCCTTTTGCCAAATTCCATAACCAGGGGAGCGGAATATTCCAAAAGAAATCGATCATAATTGAACTTAGTTTTTACGATATACTTTTTATTGATTTTCCTGTCTTTGGTGACTATGGCACACAACAAATCACATCATATTGGGACACTCTCTCCGGAAATGGCGTTGCTCGGGTTACTTTAC
>DAOQPR010000360.1:0-3331 GCA_035333265.1 Anaerolineales bacterium | reverse complement strand
ACCTTCCCCAAATCCTCGCGGATGGTATCGATCTTCTCCACCGCACGCGCCAAAAATTCAAGATCTGCTTCCAGGTCACCAACAGGTGCCTGTTCTTTTGTCTTATTCTTGTAACCCTTCATGACGAAATGATAGATTTGCGGCTCAAACTTTTGGCCGTGCCTGTCAATACGTCCATTGCGCTGTTCCATCCGATTGGGATTCCACGGAATCTCAAAATGTACCAGTCGATGGCAGTAATTCTGCAAATCAATACCTTCAGAGGCTGCGTCGGTCGCCAGCAAAATCCGCACATCACTTTGTTCGGGGTTTGCCTGAAACGCAGCCTTGATTCGGTCGCGGTCTTCGTCATTCATGCCACCATATAAAGTCATCAAGCGTTCACCCTCGGTCAGCCCTTCAGCGGCGAGCAGGGTTTGCAACCAATTCTGTGTGGCGCGATATTCAGTGAAGATGATCACACGCTCGTTTGACCACTTTCCATTCGGCTTGACAATCTCTTTCAGCCATTGAATGAAAGTCGTCGCTTTGCTATCTCGAATATTGGAAGCACGCTCTGCCCAGGCCTGCATTTTTTTCAAAAGGGCTTGTTCCTGCGCTGTAATCTGATTCAACAACGGCGACGCTGCTTCGACTGCGCCTGTAGTGGCTTCTTCATATTCATCGTCATTGGCGTATTCTTCGTCCACCTGTGCCAGTTGCTTCCTCAGCACGCCCAACGACATTTGCTTTGGCAAAGCCTTCTTCCCGCCGCCCTGAATCGATTGCATGTGTTTGCCAAGCGTCAACCCAAACGCAGCGGGCGAAGAGAACAAACGCTTCTTCAAGAGTTTCAAAACAAACTCAACCGCAAAGCGTTCTTCGTTGCCCTTTGCGTTTGCCTGCCGTGACTCGCTGTATTCTCTCAACCAGCGGTGAACATCCTTTTCCTCATCGCTGTACGGCACTTCGATCACGTCCAATTGGCGCTGTGGAAAACGGCGTTCTCCGTTCCAGGTTACAAATTCAGGGTCAGACTTCAGACGCCGCACCATCACGGTTTCCAACTGCTTGCGGTCAGGCGCGACTCCGCGTGCAAAACGCTGGTTATCCAGCAACTCCAACAACGCCGAAAAACTTTCGGAGTAGCCATTGTGCGGCGTGGCAGAAAGAAATAATTTATGCTCAAAATGCGGCACGATCTCGCGGATCGCCTGCGTGCGTTGCGAGTCAATCGCATAATGCCCACTGCCAGAGGGGGAAACGTTATGCGCTTCATCCAATACTAAAATATCGAATCTGCGCGGATAAGTTGCTTGTTGAGGCAGCACCTCATGGAATAAACGCAACGGCGTGTCGCGCTTGACAAAGTCAATGGATGTGATCAATCGCGGGAAATGTGTCCACGGGTTCGAGTGGATTCCGCGGCTGCGGCGCAAGCTTCGCATTAGTGAGCTATCCACAATCCGAAACTCCAGTCCAAACTTGTCGCGCATTTGGTCGCGCCAATGTGTCTGCAATCCAGACGGGCAAATGATCAAAGCGGTCCGCGCGCGGTTGCGCACGATCAATTCCTGAATGACCAATCCCGTTTCAACGGTTTTCCCCAAACCTACATCGTCTGCAATTAATAAATTAACGCGCGGCATTTGAATGGCGCGTACCAATGGATCAAGTTGATAATCTTCAATTTCAATTCCGCTGCGGAAAGGGGCTTGCAATGCGCGTGTATCGGCTGATGAAATCGCCCCCCAGCGAACTGCATTCATGAAAGCATCCAACCGTTCGGGTGCATCGAACCCGTCAAGTTGGGGGAGGCCCACCTTTTCCTCGATGTTTGTCCCGGGCTCCAACTCCCAAATCACCTGAAGCATTTCTCCCAAGGCATCATCCTCAATGGAATTAAGCGTAATCAGGTTTTGTCCCGGTACTTGTTGAATAGCGAGCGGTTGAAACGGCAGTGTATTTGGCTGCACATCCAAGACAACATAGCGTCTTTGACGAACTGTAACTATCTGACCTTGTTCTGGGGTTGGTTTGGATTCAGAAAACATCATGGCACCTTGTGCGACAGATATGATATTTATTTGATAAGCCGAATTCCTTTTTAGACCAATGCCGTATTATTTTTCCTTTGTTTATGCCTGTCCAATAAAAAACGCCAACACAAAATTTGGGTTGGCGGTGGGAATATGCTATTCATTACCCCATCCGTTACGCCTAAAATCACGTAGCTTTTATTCAGACCTCTTCAATTATACAGCCCTGTGAGGTTTATGGTAAAGCCTAGACAACCGGAGTGGTACTTTCAATTGGATTACAAGTTGATCCAATAATATTTACAAACCCCTGCCCAGCATGTTCCCCTCCAGGTGGATGCTGGGCCTGATAAGCAAGATGTAACTTTGCTTATCATACACGGCGGGCAAGCCCATACTTGCGGGCTACTCTATTTTCCCAGGTATTGATAATTTTTTATCAAACTTGCAATTGTTTTTTCCATCCATGCCTTTACTTCATCTCCTCCTAATACAACACAATATTCACCGTATGACAACAACAAACGTCCTGCCTCCCATGCATCATCGCAATATCCCGTAATCTCAACACTGCCATCATCCAGACCTGTGATCTTCATGTCGTAAAAATGCTCGCTGATGATTCCTCTCGATAATGGTGGAAGTAATCGGTAATGAACATAATATTTTTCCGCTTCTGGCGGCGATGGCATAATGGTGGCCGATATAACCAGTTTTTCATCGTCCTGTATATAACTTAATCTGTACTTGAGGTGTCTTTCCTGTCGATCTTCTTTTCCGCTTGAGTCACGACGAAGCAGTCGGTGTGCCCGTAGATACCAATGCCCCGATTGATACTGGATGCGAATTGGTACGACCTGGTGCAGGCGTTTCTGGCGATCTTCATAAGTGGGGGATACGTAGTTAAAGGTCAATTTACGATGTCCTTTAACGGATTTCTGAACCATGTCCCAGACTCTTTTCGGTATGTGATTCGAATCGATATCTTGAAGCAGATCCAGATTCATATGCATTTCTGGCGCTTCAAGCTTTACTTTTGTTTCTGCTGAAAGATAGGAGAAAATCTCATTCAGAAAGGCCTGAATGTTGGAATGTTCTCCAACATGGCCATCGAAGGATTGAGAAAGTAGATAAATGGCGCGTAAACTTGTCTCAGATAGCTGTAGTTTTAGTAGTGGGCCCGCTTCAAGTAATGAATATGTCCCCAATGAAGCGGAGTATGAAAAATCCACGCCCAATCGCTTTCTTAAATTTTCTCGATCGCGTTTGAATGCCTTTTCTCGTGCTGACGAAGAAATTGGATACGCTCTTTC
>DAOQPR010000359.1:0-3360 GCA_035333265.1 Anaerolineales bacterium | reverse complement strand
AACCTGTTGCAACATTAATTATAGACTTGCCTTTAATCTCCCAATTTTGAAAGTTGCCGCCATTACAACCAATAGCATACACTTTATTCTCAAAATTACTATCCAAACAAAACCCAGTGGCAACATTGATGTATCTTGTAATACTGGATGTTGGCGTATACGTAGGTGTAATAGGCGTATTTGTAGGTGGTCTTGTTTTCGTTGGCGAAACAATAATTACCGTAGGGGAAGATGTCAATGTAAGGGTTGGCGTACGTGTGCGAGTCGGAATCGGGGTGGGCACTAATGGCTCACTACCAACCGTCGGAGATGCAATAACCGGGGTGAACGTCACCGGCAATCCAGTTGGAAGATCAGTGAGTGTCGGCAGCTCAGGAGTCGCCCTTCCGCTTGGGGCTATAAGCGCCAATACGATCAACGCAGCCATTGCAAACAGAGCCAGCCCGCCACCCACCCCGCCGATCAACAACCAACGTACAAGGTTATTTGCCTTTGGCACAGAAGGCTTAACCGGTTTGGATACCGCTGGTACACCTAACAAGATATTGAGATTGTGCTGCGTAACCTGCATTCCAGCATTGTCACCTATGGCTTTGCGAATCTCCAACGCCTGTCGGAAGAACGTCTCTGCCTCCACTTTGCCGCCAATACACATGGAACGTGTGCCAAGTTGATGCAAAATCCAGCCTTCCAATTTTTTATCGGCCAAGGCCCGCGCTGCCATCCGTAGTAGATCAAGAATCTGCACCCAGCGCTGCCATTTCTTTTGTAAAATCGAAATGCGTTCGAGTGCTGTCCCCAATTTCACCAATTGCGGCCAGTTCTTTTTCTCACCTGTGCGCTTCAACAAATGGAACAAGAGATCAGATGCCTGGTCGATCAACATATCCTTTGGAGCCGTGGAAAGCCAGTTGGAGAAATGCTGAATAAGCGCATCCTCCCAGGAGGAAAGATCCCATAACCGCATTAGAGCTGCCGCCGCATCGCTGCTTAAACTTAGGCTTGACCCCGCTTCCTGAACCATGCCACGCTGAATCAGTGACTTTAAATTCGCCTCAAACTCTGCCGAACCAACCAGCTTTACGACATGCTCACGCGTCAAACCAAATCCGGCAGCCACTGCCAACACACTGAAGATTTTCTTCTGGGTGTCATTGGCTTTTTGAAGCGCCACCTCAACAGTCGGAGTCTGGGTGCGGGTCGTTGTCAGCGTTTGAAAGGCCTGGGGAATGCTGAGCCCGTCCTCCCGTATCATCGAAGCGGTTTGCAGAATCCGCAATGGGTGCATCAGTAACACTTTACAGATTTTCTGCACAATCGGTCTTTCATCTTCTGTAATGCTTCGACCCAATTCCTGTTCAAAGAGTTGAATCGCTTCCGCTTCGGGCAAACCATCCAATGAGATTGCCTGCCCTTCACCCCATACCATCCTTTCTGAAGAGGAGAGCACGAAAAGACTTTGCGGCATGACATCCAAAAGTGTAGACGCATCCTCGCGTCCAAGAGTCACATCATCCAAAAGGATGACCGCACGAACTCCATTTAACTTGGCTCGTAGTTCTCCGTCGGTCGGCTTATGATTCGAAGGTGAAACATAGAATGAATCATAGATAAGCTGTAAGATATCGTCCCGCGCAATACCACGCACACTGAGGTAGATTGCTCCATCTGTAAACGTTTTTAAATCAAGTTGATGTGCCGCCCTGCGCAAAAAGGAAGTTTTACCAATGCCGCTTTCGCCAAATAACGACACCGGCGCAGATGAGCCAACTGACTGGGTTAATACCTCCATTTCAGTAGTGCGGTCTAACAACCCGGGGAAGTTTCGCGGGCGCAGGTTCACCGGACGCGTACGAGGTTCGGCTGGCGGCAGAGGCGCAACAACATTTACAACTCCGCCATTCGGGTTGTTAACTACAATATTGTGATTTCCAATGACCAAATTCCCGCTGATATTCCCTTGAACATTCACCTCAACATTTTGTGGCTCAACCATGACGACATCCTTAACCTAAATTACAGATCCGCAGCAAGCAATAGCCGTAAAAGTTCTTCCTCATCCTCTTTACTTGATAACACCCCATCCAGCCAGCCGGCACGAAGCTGGTGAAGGATTTCTGCAAAACGCGGTCCAGGCGGCAGCCCCAAGGCTTTAAGGTCCTTGCCGGTTGTGTGTGCTTTGACATGCCGCCAGATGGAAATATAACTTAACAAGGAATTCTCGCGCGCCACCAAATACACAGCATAGATCGAGATCAATGGCAATTTTTCAAGCGCATATGTCCATTCACTGGGCCGCATATCCACCAAATGCGGCAGGCCGCGCTTTAATTGAGCCGCAGCCCAAACAGCCAGGGTCAATTCATTCGTAAAGTCTAATCGGTTGGAGAGCAAAATAACATCTTCTTCCGATAAATCCATGAACCAAAGCATATACCCCATCGTTCGCCGGTCGGCTGGGATGTCGAGGCGAACATCCATCTCCAGAAAATCCTCGTATTCAGGATTAAATTCAGGCATCTTTGAATGGATAGCCTGCAAAACACCTAAATTGACTACGCGCATAATCATTCGGAGCGCCTGGTTTTCATCAAGAATAAGGTCTACTTCATGCCTTATCCGTTCACCGCTTAATGAGTGCAAAATTTTCAACGCTTCGGGAGTTATTGCACGTAGTGTTTCAACATCCATCGCGAAGCCATACCGCCCTTCATAACGAATGGCGCGGAAGATACGAGTTGGGTCATCCATAAATGATCTTGGATGAAGAACACGGATCACTCCCCGCTCGAGGTCTGTTTGCCCGTCCATTGGGTCTAAGATTTCGCCGAAGCTTTCACCGTCTAAACGCAGCGCCATGGCGTTGATGGTGAAGTCTCGCCGACGCAGGTCATCTTCCATCGATGATGGCGTGACAGTTGGCAAAGCGCCCGGTTTCTCATACGTCTCTTTACGAGCCGTGATGAGGTCGACGAAATCTGTTGAATCGGGCAAATGCCAGATCGCAGTGTTGAACTTGAAATGTGGGGTTAGCTTCCCACCGTAAACTTCGACGAGGTTCTTGCCAAGTTTGATGGCATCACCTTCAACGATAACGTCCAAATCGTTGACCGGTTTACCAAGCAACAAGTCGCGGACGAAACCGCCCACCACATAGCAAGGCATGTTCAAGGATGCAGCTAGGTCGGCGATGTTTGAGAGGAGAGTCAGCTTTTCGGGGGGAATCAGGTTCGGGTCCCGTAAGAGGCGCAGCACGTCATCCTTTTGCATAAATCTAATTTTACCCTTATAATCAGCGCATGTTGATGAACCCAAACCCGTCCCCTCGAAGTTGTACATCCTCCAGGTCTGGCTAGGTTC
>DAOQPR010000358.1:0-3371 GCA_035333265.1 Anaerolineales bacterium | reverse complement strand
CCCAATATTCCACCGTGCCTTCCACGGCCTCCTGTTTTTCATCCTTGCTGCCCAGCTCCATCCAATCGCCGTGTTTTTTCAACATTGCGTGCAGGTCAGCGAGACAGCGGTAATCGTAATGCAACACGGTTGTGCCGACCACACAGACGATGATCTCGCGCCCATCTTTTTCATCGATGTACATTTCATACTCCGATGTTTGTGGCGGGGTTTTTAACTTCCACGGGTTGTCTTTTCGTCGCTTTTCCATGGCTGTCTCCTTTCACTCACTCTTCGATCGTTGAATGGTTTCCGCTTCCTTCTTGATGTCTGCTGCAAAGGTCTCGAAGGATTCATCGAAGGCGGGAATCATTTCGGCAAATAATGGGAAGAGCGGGCCGCCGATCTTCTCCGTCATCGTAAAGCGGACCTTGCTCCCGGCTTTTTCCAGGGCATACACACGATTGCCCATGGCATCCCCCCATACCAGCCGCTTCTCCGGTGAAAACTCTTTCACCTTTAATTTGAATGTCCGCTTTTCATCCAGCGTGGATTTAAGCTCAATCGTTTCACCCTCCCGGATATCCCCTTTGATGGAGATGACCGTGGAATTCCAGCGCGGATAGTCTGCTGCGCGCGTGAGCAGCGCCCACACAATGGAAGCTTCCGCCTCGATCTCCACGCCGACGGTTGTTTCCCGGCTGAACATTGTCCTCGCTGTAACTGCTTTTGGTTTTGTCTGCTGATTCATTTTTAAACTCCTTTGCTTATTTAGACGAAGCAGAGCTGAAAAATGATAGGCAGATTACCCGTTTTCCCCCAAATGTTTTTCCATGACTTTACGATTGTGTTCCAGGTGATGGAGTTGCAATTCCGCCGCGCCCGACTCGAACGGGTCGAGCTCCTGCAATATCTTCATTCGCAGGTCAAACAGCGCTTCCTTATCTTTGTTTTCGGCATCGCGCGCCATTTCGATCTTCGCCAATTCCTCATGCGCCTTCTGTTTGGGGTTGAAAATACCGTTTAACTCGGTGCATTGATGGCAAATGCCTGCCTTGTTGATGAGCGCACAGCGCTGGTCAAAGACTTCGATCATGCGGCTGCGGCTGATGTGCAGATGATATTTCACCATCGCCTCACTCTCGTCCATGATCGCGGCGATCTCCTTCACCTTGAACCCATAGACTTCCTTCAAAAGCAGGGCAATATGCTGCTCGAGCGGAAGCGACTTGGACACACAAGTAAAACAGAAGGCAATATGTTCCTTGATCTCGAAATTTCCCTGTGGCGAAGTCTGCCGGATGTGCATGGCTTCCTGGAAGAATCCCGGATTTCCCAGCGCTTCCTCCCTGCAAATATCCGTCACAGTTTCAGGCCAGCGTTTTTTGGACCGCAACAGGTCTCTGGCCAGGTTGGAGGCGATACTAAAGACCCAGGTCTTCAACGACGACTCGCCGCGAAACAAGCCCAATTTTTCGTGAGCCTTTAGATATGTTTCCTGAACAATATCTTCTGCATCCTGCACGCTGGCTGTCATGCGCAGGAGGAAGGATTTCAGCTCTCCCTGAAACCCTGTAAATTGATTTGTCAGTTCATCAGAGATCATTTTTTTTCTGCCTGACTAATTTGAGTTATATCCTGATAGTACCAGATGCGAAATCCATCCGGGTCATCGATTCCGAAGCTGCGATGTCCCCAGGACGCATTCTCCAATCCGCGGGCGATCTTAACTCCGCGGCCAAGCAATTGATCGTGCCATGTGTCTACATTTTCAACCTCAATGCTTAATACCACATTCACCGGTTGAACCCCGGGCATGGCTTCATGGCCCAAGTCAATCACTTCAACGACGGTATTAGCCGCCTGCCCGCCAAACGAAAGCAGCGTTCCCCGGTTTTCCGGCTCATCCCATGTAGTGGTAATGTGCATGCTTAATAGGTCTCTATAGAATGCCAGCATTGCAGGATGGTTCTTTGTATGCCGCACAATACTGACCTGAATGATACGATTCATTGGCCGCCTCCTTCGAAATATACAGATGTTTTCCTTGTTTTGAATACGTACTTATAAAACCGCGATCTCTACATTGGATTCTAGCCTTGCTTCCCAAAAATTTCCCCATACTAAATGAGGGTTTAAATAAACCGCCCGTCAGATTCACCCGACGGGAGATTGCTGTTAAGTAGTCGGTCGAAAATAATTAGAATTCGTCATTGCCTGCGCACTGCGTCTTCGCGCAGCGAACGGCGGTACAGGCAATGACGATGTTCTTTTTATAATTTAATACGAGCACCTACTTGTACCGTTACTTTTTCCCTATCTCATTGACCAACCTCACAACTTCTCTAGCCAGCAGGTCAAAGTCCTCCAGCGTGCTGCGATGGTTGGAAATGGCAATTCGCAAATAATGTTTCGAGCAAACATCCTGCCGAATCGATCCAGGCCATATTCCTTAATGAACATCCAGACTTTTAGGGCACGAAACTGGCGTGAGAGTTGCAAGCCATAATCACTAGACCAAAGATGTTCTGCGGCCAGCCCGCGTGTTTTGTGGGCAAGATATTCTGGATTCAGGGAAAACGTATTGAGGTGGGCCTTTTCCGAACGGACGATTGCGCAACCGGCTTCGAAAGGGATGAGCATCCATTTATGCAGGTCAAGAGCAATGGAGTCTGCTCGTTCGATGCCCTTTAACAACGGTCTGATGTTATCAGACTTACCATAATTGGTACTTGACTCTACCCTTTGGGAAGACTGTATACTGCCGATATGACCCAACCTGAAAACCTGCTCTCCATTGGCGCTTTTGCCAGCCTCGCCCGCCTCTCGCTCAAAGCCCTGCGACTCTACGACCAGTTGAACTTATTACAACCACGTTGGGTAGATCCGCAAACGGGCTACCGTTACTACGGCGAAGACCAACTCAAGAGTGCCCGCATGATCCGGAACATGCGTGAGATGGATATGCCGCTTGCCACCATTCGGCAGGTGCTGGCTGCATTGGCAGACTCGCCCGCACAAGCCGAAGCATTGGCGAGCGAATACGCAGAGATGCGCGAACAACAAGCCGGGCAGATTCGGGTTCAGGTCTCCCAATTTATTCAACAAATTAGACAGGAGCAGAGTCCCATGAGTTTCGAAGTGAATATTAAATCCATTCCCACCCAACAAGTATTGAGCCAGACTCATCATATCAAAGCCAGCAAACTGGACGAGACCATTCTCAAGACCATTGAAACATTTCGCGGTCTCCTCGCCGAGCAAAAGCTTGAAGCCGCATCTGCGCCGTTTGGCATCTTTCATGGTGCGATCAATGAGCAGGAAGATGGTCCACTGGAGATCTGTATGCCGGTGAACGGAACTGTAAAAGGCAACGGCAAGATTCAGGTCAA
>DAOQPR010000357.1:0-3372 GCA_035333265.1 Anaerolineales bacterium | reverse complement strand
ATTTCAAAGATCTGGAGCAGGTGAAAAATGAGTTCATTGCGACGGCCTCGCATGACCTGAAGAATCCACTGACCTCCATTGGGGGATTTGCCACTCTGCTTGGCCAGGCTGGCCCGCTCAATGAATCTCAAAAGGAGTTTGTTGAACGGATTCAACATTCGGTAAAGAATATGACGGAACTGGTGCATAACATGATGGCACTGGTTCAGACTGACCTGGAAGCCACTCAAAAACACGAGATGGTAAACCTGTGTGAAATTTTGACTGAAATGACCGATGATTTCCTGCCGCAAGCCGAAGAGAAATTGCAAGCCTTTAAAGTAACCTCCCCTGCTGAACCGGTTTTTGTCCAAGGTGACCCGTTGCAATTAAGGCAAGTGTTCCGTAATTTAATTGGAAATGCGATCAAATACACACCGCAAGGCGGCAGAATCCAGGTGAAAGCAAAGGTCGAAGCAGAACAAGTGTTGGTGCATGTGGAAGATAATGGATATGGCATACCTGCTGCTGACCTGCCTTTTATCTTCAATCGTTTTTATCGCGTACGCAGCGGCAAGGCGAGCGAAATGGAAGGGAACGGTTTGGGTCTGGCGATTGTCAAATCTGTGATCGAGCAACATCAGGGAGAGATCACAGTGGAAAGTCAATACGGCGAAGGCACACGTTTTCGTTTTGTGCTGCCCCTGGCTGATTAAGTTTTATCAAAATTTGCCATTGAAAAACATTAGACATGAAGCAAACAAAAACACATTATCAAGGAGATCTTTCATGAATTTCAAGAGATTTAATTTTATCGTTGGGCTGATGTTGATCACAATGATTGTCTTGGCTGCTTGCGGAACTTCCAGCGCTGCCAAACCTGCCGATAAAATCACGGTTCAATTAAGTTGGTTCCATGGCGTTGAATACGCCGGGTTCTATACGGCTGTGGAAAAGGGGTATTACGCGGAAGAAAACATCGAAGTCATTCTGAATGCAGGTGGCCCGGAGATCAATCCGGTCAATGAAGTTGGGAACGGAAATGCCCAATTGGGGATCACCAGCGGCGACAGCATTATTATTGAGAAATCCAATCAAAAGAACTTTATTGCTGTGGGAACAATTTTCAAAGAAAACCCGTTGACCATCACATCCCTGTCCAAGGATAACATCCAAAAACCAAACGACCTGGTCGGAAAGACTGTGGGTGTTTACTCGCTTGATCTAAGCAATTTCTTCGATCTGCCATTTCTGGCTTTGTTAAGCCGCACTGGACTGGATCGTGATTCCATACAATATGCCCTCATTCAGGATTTTCAGGGAGCCAATGAAATCAAGGCCGGTAATATGGATGCCATGAGCGGCATGTTCGCCACCGATCAACAAGTGATGGCCATGGAAGCCGGAGATGAATTGAGCCTCATTTATTATAAAGATTATGGGTACGATGTTTATATCAACACCATTTTCACGACAAGTGAATATGCCGCCAACAACCCCGACATACTGACCCGGTTCATGCGCGCGACCATGAAGGGGTATCAATATGCCATAGAAAATCCGGAAGAAGCTGCCTCGCTGGCTCTTAAATATGACCCTGCTCTCGATCTCGGATATCAAACAGAAGTCATGAAAGTGCAAATCCCTTTTATTGATACTGGTGATGGTCCGTTGGGCTCGATGAATGAAAGCATCTGGAAGAATACTCAGGACATTCTTCTTGAATTCGACCTGATCTCATCTCCAGTCGATCTAAACAGCATTTATACCAACCAATTTGTAACACCTTAGCCATTCGTACCAAGGAAGACCTCATAAGGAGCACGAAATGAAAAAAAACTCTTTCCGCTATGGTTTCATCTTACTGGCTGTCATGGCATTGTTCATCAATGCATGTGCTGGTGGCAATCCGTTCCAGGAAAACGATAAGGTGACTGTCCAGTTAAGCTGGTTTCCCAGTGTTGAGTACGCCGGGTTTTATACCGCCCTGGAAAAAGGATATTACTCACAAGAAAACCTTGACGTAACCCTGGTCGCAGGCGGGCCGGAGCTTGACGTGCTTGGCGAGGTCAACAGCGGAAATGCCCAGTTTGGCATCGGTACCGGAGATAGTTTGATCATTGCCAAAACAAGGCAACAAAACTTCCTGGCTGTAGCCACAATCTTCCGAAATAATCCACTGGTCGTCATGTCTTTAAACAATGGAGAAATCCAAAAACCGGAGGATCTCACAGGTAAGACCATCGGCGTAATAGCCCCAGACCTCAGCACCACCTGGGATATTCAATTTTTGGCCCTATTACAACGCGCAGAAGTAGAAATTGACAATATCTCATATTCAGCCATTGAAGATTATCACGGCACCAATGAGATCAAATCTGGGAAAGTGGATGCCTTAAGCGGCATGTTTGCCACCAACGAACCAGTACTGGCAAAAATGGAAGGCGACAACCTAAACCTTATCTATTACAAAGACTATGGTGTGGATGTCTATCCAAATGTGTTATTCGTCACCCAGAAATTTGGCAACGAGAATCCGGATTTGATCGCACGGTTTGTAAAAGCCACCCTCCGAGGATATCAATTCTCCATCGAAAATCCTGAAGAGGTCGCATCTCTTGCGCTCAAGTATGATGAAAGCCTTGACCTTGCCTTTCAACAGGAAGTCATGAAGGCGCAAATTCCATTCATTGATACTGGGGATGCCCCAATCGGATCCATGGATGAAGATGTATGGAATACAACCCAGGAAATCCTTTTAGATTTCGGATTGATCCCCGAAGGTATTGATGTCTCCACAGTTTATACAAATCAATTTGTCACTCCTTAATGTTTTTCAAATGATTCTGAACCAGCTGCTATATCCGAGGTTCTTATGAACAATAAACAAGCCATTTCCAAAAACTATCCAATAGGGCTCCGCAGATTCTTTCCATCTGCCTCCTTACAGAATCGCCTGATCCTGGCATTCGTTCTGCTTGCGATTCTGCCGGTGCTTATCACTGGCATAGCGGCTAGTATTATCAGTGCCAATGGTCTCAGAGCCGAGGCTTTCAACCGTCTGGATGCTGTTTCTTCCCAAAAGGAAAATGAGATCAAAACTTTACTTAAAGTTCTGCAGACAAACCTTACTCTCGTTTCTGAGGATAGTGAAACACAGAAAACCATCCTTACACTCCTTCAAGGCCTTTCTGAAGGCGAAGTCGATAAAGAACCTGCACGCCGTGACCTGATTAGTTTTATAGAAAAAACAGGTTACTTTACTGAAGTGTTCATCTTGAACGATGAAGGTATGATCGTTCTTTCTACTAATGAAACACAGGAAGAGAAGCTTCAGGGTAATCAGGAATATTTTATCCGGGGATTTGACGCCTCGTATGTTACCCCCCCAAC
>DAOQPR010000356.1:0-3397 GCA_035333265.1 Anaerolineales bacterium | reverse complement strand
GTGGATTCGTACGATATGGTTGAAGTGGCGCTCATGCGCATTCAGGAATCGGGCTTTCCGACCCTACCCGTCACCCATTCCGGTCAATTGGTTGGCATTATCACCGCGGAGAACATTACCGAATACTTGATGATCCGCACCGCGTTACGTTCTGCCCGGGCGATAGTGTCGATCTGAGCGACTCTGCGAGTGTAGATAAGAGGTTTCTTAACCACGAAAATCGTTTTTTCCATATACTTAGAAAATACTCCGATGGGGAGTAGCCGCCCGGTGTTCGGGTAGCACAGCCGTCAATACGGAATTTTTCCCGGCTGTTCTGTAAAAGGCAAGACCATCGTCAATGTTCTTGACGATGGTCTTTTTTTATTTATCCAGGATTTACGCAAAACCCCTGAAATTCGACCACAGACAGCGGTCAAAAGCCGCAAAAACGAATGATTTTGCGTAAGCCCAATTATCCACATCATGAGGTAATGAATGTTTGAACAGATTGAAACGACGATCCTTTCTGCTTTACAAACCATCTTCGATCAGTTTGGCTGGGCAGGCGTGTTTGGATTGATGATCTTTGAAAACGCGACTGGCATTACACCCAGTGAGATCATCCTGGCCTTTGCCGGGTGGATGCTGATCGAGCGGCACGGCATTACACCAGCGTTCATCCCCATCGGCGGATTGTATGCCGGGCTGGGAAGCGCCATTGGCGCCTCCATCACGTATTGGGTCGCACGACTCGGCGGCAGGCCCGTGGTTGATCGCTTTGCGAAATTTTTCCGCATCGATGAGGCGCACATCTCCAAGGCCGAAGAACAGATGCGCCGCTGGGGTTCAGGGTTGGTGCTGATCGGACGCATCATTCCGGGGATCCGCACCCTGATTAGTATCCCTGCCGGTCTGGCGAAGATCTCTTTTGCCCGCTTTTTTATCGCCACTTTCATCGGCGCCTATATTTGGTGTACACTTCTCATCGGCGCGGGCTATTTGCTTGGGCATGAATGGATGTTGATCAGTGTCTACATCAAAACGCATTTACCCTTAATCCTCACAGCAGGCTCGGTTGCAATCCTCGCGTATCTGGCGTATCATTTCCGCGACCTATTGAAAAATATCAAATGGTTGAAATCCACCAAAAATATGGAAACGAATCAATGAATTGGCATACCATCGAAACCAATACTGCCCTGAAAGAACTCGGTTCATCATCCGAAACCGGGTTGAATACTACACAAGTCAATGAAGCAAAAGCCAAATTCGGCACGAACGAACTCATTGAACGCGGTGGGCGCACTCCCCTGCAAATTCTATGGGAACAGATAACCGCGACGATGGTCTTGATCCTGATAGCGGCGGCAGTGGTGGCGGGCTTGCTGGGCGATACAAAAAATACCATTGCCATCCTTTCCATCGTGGCTTTGTATGCCCTGCTTGGGTTTATTCAAGAATACCGCGCCGAACAGGCCATTGCCGCGCTCAAGAAAATGTCAGTGCCGAATGTACGCGTACTGCGCGATGGCAAATTGCAGGAATTCTCAGCCCGCGAGCTTGTACCCGGTGATGTGATCCAACTCGAAACGGGCAATGTCATCCCGGCGGATCTGCGTTTGCTCGAAGCCGTGAACTTGCGGATTCAAGAAGCAGCGCTCACAGGCGAATCGGAAGCCATTGAAAAACATGTGGCTGCACTTTCAAGCGATGAACTCCCGCTCGGTGACCGCCGCAACATGGCATATATGGGCACAGTCATTACACAGGGACGCGGGCTGGCGCTCGTCGTCGCCACCGGAATGCAAACAGAACTCGGCAAGATCGCAGACATGATCCAGGCCGTGAAGCAGGAACAGACTCCGCTGCAACGCAGGCTCGACGCGCTGGGCAAAATGCTTGCCCTCATTGGTGTAGGCATCGCCATTTTGATCTTCATCCTCGGCATTATTCGCGGCGACGATATCAAACACATGCTGCTCACTGCGGTCAGTGTTGCTGTCGCCATCGTGCCTGAAGGTCTGCCCGCCGTGGTAACGATCACTCTCGCGCTCGGCGCACAGCGCATGTTACAACGTCAGGCGCTTATTCGCAAACTTCCCGCCGTAGAAACCCTCGGCTCGGTCACGGTCATTTGTTCCGATAAGACTGGCACATTAACCGAGAATCGAATGACCGTCGTCGTGCTGGATGTGGCAGAACATGCCCTTGATTTAACCGGCGACATTGCCCGCGACGGTTCGCTTCATGCCACCCGTGGGCTTGGTTCGCCAGTCCAATCCTCTCTTTCTCTGGCAGCGATCGGCGGTGCGTTATGCAACGATGCCAAATTGATCGACGAAGGCGATGACCGCTTTCACACAATGGGCGATCCCACTGAAGGCGCTCTCGTCGTCGCCGCGGCCAAAATGGGCTATTGGAAATCCGCTTTGGATTCTTCATTCCAGCGCGCGGCAGAACTGCCCTTTGACTCGGAACGCAAACGCATGACCACCGTCCACCACCTTGCTCAATATGACCCAACCGTACTTGCTGGGCTGGAGATCGGCGACAAACGCTATATCGCCTTCACCAAAGGCGGTGTGGATGGATTGCTCGACATTACGAGCCATGTTTGGGTGGATGGAAAATCCCTTCCGCTGGATGCAGATTGGAGGTCAAGGATCGAGGCGGCGAATGAACGGCTTGCCAGGAAGGGTATGCGAGTCCTCGGTGTTGGTTTCCGTCTCATGAATTCCATCCCTGAGATCATCCAAACCGACCTTGAACAAAATATCACCCTGGTGGGCTTGTTCGGCATGATCGATCCGCCGCGTTCCGAAGTGCAGGATGCCGTGGCCGTTGCAAAGAAAGCGGGTATTCGCCCCATCATGATCACCGGCGACCATCCATTGACCGCCATTGAGATCGCACGTCAATTGGGCATCACCGAAAACGGACGGGCGCTGACGGGTGTTGAACTTGAAAACCTGACGCCTGATGAACTGAAAAATGTTGTGGAAGAAGTCAGTGTGTTTGCCCGTGTTGCGCCGGAACACAAACTGCGCATTGTGCAAGCCTTGCAGGAGAAGGGTCACATCGTTTCAATGACCGGTGACGGCGTCAATGATGCGCCCGCTCTCCGCAAAGCGGACATCGGTGTGGCAATGGGCATCACCGGCACAGATGTTTCAAAAGAAGCCTCTGACCTTGTGCTGCTCGACGATAACTTTGCAACCATCGTGGCTGCTGTTCAGGAAGGGCGCACGATCTACGACAACATCCGCAAGTTTGTGCGCTTTAGTGTAGCGGGCAATATCGGCAAGGTTCTAGTGATGTTGATCGCCCCCTTCCTCGGCAAGCCGCTTCCGCTTTTGCCGTTGCAATTGCTTTGGCTAAACTTGCTCACAGATGGTTTGCTCGGTCTGGGAATGGG
>DAOQPR010000355.1:0-3409 GCA_035333265.1 Anaerolineales bacterium | reverse complement strand
GCTTGCCCTCACTGGTTACATAGTTTATGGATAAATTTCGCACTTCAAGCAAAGCTGGAGTTTCCATTGGCATTGACGCCAGCGCCTCATTTCGAACAACAGGCCTGCCCGGCATTAAGTGATGTGTATCCAGCCGGGGGTTAAGAACCTGTTCCAAACCCTGCCCAAATAAGGTTAGCCCAAGTACCACCCAAACAATTCCAAAGCCGGGGAAGAACAGGGCCCACCATGCCCCAGCAGACATGGCTCCCCGGCCGAATGCAAAATTGAGCATCTGTCCCCATGAAAGCGCAGACGGGTCGCCAAGTCCAATGAATGCAAGCGCGCTTTCATTAAGGATCGCAAGTGAAATTGCCAGCACTGCCTGTACAACCAGAATAGGCATGACCAGCGGAAGGATATGCCGAACAACAATATGACGCTTTCCAGCACCGATTGCGCGTGCTCGCAAAACGAACTTCCGCGACTTGACAGCCAACGTTTGCGAACGAACTACACGGGCAGTGGTTGTCCAGCCCAGAATACCAATCACAAAAATGATGTTGAACAAGGACGGCTTGGTCAACGCGACGATCACCACCATTAATGGCAGATCTGGAATGACCAGCATAACGTCGGTGAAACGCATCAAGAAGGTTTCCCAACGTCCCCCAAAGAAACCAGCCACAAGGCCAAATAAACCGCCAATAATGATCGAGATAAAAGCGGCAAAGAAACCAACCACCAGTGAAATTCGCGCCCCAAATAGAAAATTTGTAAAAATATCCTGCCCGGCATCATCTGTCCCAAACCAGTGGGCAGCGGCTGGCGGAGTATAAATATCTTCGATCCCTGCTCCTTTGGAAGATGATTGTTCATAAGGGGCAAGGATGGGCGCGAAAATTGCCACCAGGATTACAACCACCAGCATCCAAAACCCAATGATACCAGCCCGGTTTTTTCTAAATGTGTTCCAAAAGATTTGAAGGCGTCCTTGTTCGGGAACGGTACTCTGATTTAATGCCTGCATCTCTTATTCCACCTTTACCCGCGGGTCCAAATATGTGTAAGTCAGATCTGCAAGAAAATTTGCAAGGATGACGGTGACTGCGATCAAAACAAATGCGCCTTGCAATACTGGGAAATCCCTCCGCGTTACCGCTTCAACAACCGCACTGCCCAGACCCGGCCAGGAAAAAACGGACTCAATCTGAATCGCACCAGCAACCGTAAACCCCAGGTTTATAGCAATGACGGTTACCAGGGGAAGCATGGCATTCTTCAAGGCATGGTCGCGCAAAATCTGGACGGCATTCAAACCCTTGGCTTTGGCCGTAAGAATATAATCCTCGGAGAGAACATCCATAAGACTGGAGCGCATAATGAGCGTATATTCGCCCATGTAGATGATGGTGTATGTTAACGTTGGGAGCAACATATGCCAGGCGATATCTCCCCATTGCTGCATGAGCGGCATCGAACTCATACCAGGTGTCGCCTTGCCTGCTACAGGGAATCCGACCTGACTCCCCCAGAAAAGCAGGAGGATGGCCAGCCAAAAAGTTGGCAGACTCCATGCCATCAGACTTGTGGTTACAGCCGCATAATCAACCGGGGTGCGAGCCTTCCAGGCAGCGAAAATACCAAAGACAACACCCAAAACGATCGAAAGAATTTGCCCGGCTCCAATAAGCAGGACGGTGTTCCATAACCGCTCCTTTAAGATATCCACAACTGGCCGGTTGGTATGGTAGCTGATACCCATTTCCCCTTGCAGTAAATTGCGCACATAAATAAAAAACTGCGTCTCCATCGGATTAACAGTGCAGCTGCCGATCTTGATCGGATTTAGAGACTCAAAACAATTGATAACCGGCTTATCCAAACCGAAACGTACCTGAAGGGCTTCGACGGCATCCTTTTTAAGCCGCGGATCGCGCACACCTGCCCTGGCAGGGTCACCGGGTAGAACACGAAACAAAAAGAAATTAAGAACGATGACAAATATGATCGTAAAAACAGCCCAGATTGCTTTTTGAAGAATTGCGCGAATACGGTCCAAGGTACACTCTCGTGATATTTATTTTACATCTTAACTCTGTTGCAACTAAATATTCCCGCAGGTCAAAACTCAGTGACCTGCGGGAATAAGAACTTCAAAAAGTTACTTGACCGGCTCGATAATCATCAGTGAACTTACATCTGGCAATTCAACCTTTGGTTGATCAGTGATCCAGCCTGTGAATCGATCCGTTCGAAAAGCCTGAACGCTTGCGGCATAATAAGGAATGATGTAAACAACATCATCATGGACGATCTTTTGCATTTCCCAAACAATATCCTTGCGAGCATTGGCATCCAATTCCAGTTGCTGTTGGGTGTAAAGCGCGTCATAGTCAGGATTGGAGTAACCGGTCTCACTCGAACCATAAGGAATTGAATCTGTTGTATACACATACAATAAGGCGCTTGGGTCAGGGTCGGAAGCCCAGCCCCATAGCATTATATCGAAATCAAAGGCGGGACAACACTGGGCGGTCAGTGCATCCGGATCAACAGCCTGAGGTTCAAGCGTGATCCCCAGCTGCCCCCACATCTCTGCCAGCAACTCTGCCATACGAGGGGCATCGGTACTGTCGTTTGGCCAGTTCAAGCGGAAGGTTAATGGCTGTGAGCCATCTGGCATATCACGAATTCCATCACCATTTGCGTCCACATACCCGGCATCATCAAGGATCTGATTAGCCTTGGCAATGTCAAATTCATAGTCCGATAATGAACTGTTATACCAAACCCCCAATCCATCCGGGATTAAGGTCAGGCCGGGAGTTCCAAGCCCCAGCAAAATAACATCAATCAGGCGTTTTTTATCGGTTGCATGAGCCAACGCCAGACGCACATTCCTGTCTCGCAAAGCCGGATGGCCGGAACAAATGCCGCCTTCTTCAGTTGGGCAATTCTCAGGATCGATCTGATTGAATATGATATCCGTTACACCAGGTGAGAAGGGCGCACCAACAACCAGTTCGATATCCTTCTCTTCCTTCAACGATTGAGCCGCAGTATTAGGCATCTCGGTGATCATATCCACCTGGCCCGTTTTGATTGCCTGCACCAATGCATCCTGATTTTCAAACGTTTGAAAGATCACTTCATCAACTTTGGGAGGCGCTTCAAAATATTCCTTGTTTGCCCCAAGACGGACAAATTCATTTTGTGAATATTCCAGCATCTTGAACGGCCCGGAACCGATCATATCGGTATTTTCATATTCAAGCTTATCCACATTTTCCCAGATATGCTTTGGAAGAATATACAAAAACACCAATTGACTTTCAATATTCGGGATTGGCTCGGTAAGAGTCAGGATGACCTCATTGTTTTCCGCAGCAACAATGGTGTCAAAATATGTAGTATAGTACCCGCTCAA
>DAOQPR010000354.1:0-3418 GCA_035333265.1 Anaerolineales bacterium | reverse complement strand
TATCACCTGTGAATGTCTAGCTTCCAGGCTGAAAACCTTGTTTGACGATTGGAGAAAATATCATGAGAAAAAGTACCCTGTTCATTTCTGCCACGCTGACGGCCTTTTTGGTTGCGCTGTTATTCGGTGTGGTTTCGGCATATCAGAAAATTACGCAAAAGGCTTCTGAACCTGCGCCCAAGGTAGTTGCGGCCCAGCCAGTGGTTGTTGATTTTCCCTCTGTGTCCATGCCCACTCCCACTCCTGTCCTTGTGATCTCAGCGGAACAGGCCACAACCATTGCCGTGGACTTTCTGGGAAATCCGGATGTTTACAGTGTTGAGGTGGTCACTTACGAAGGCGCTCAAGCTTTCCTGGTTACATTCAGTTCAGGGGATCTGGTGTATGTCAGCTCAACCGGTATCGTCCTTGCGAATTCAAAACTCCAGCCGGTTGTGGTTACAACAAATAGCGGTGGAAACCAATCGAATGTGGAGGATGGGAATACCGGTGGTGGCAACAGCCAAACCAGTGGCGAGGACGAAGACCATGAGAGTGAAGAACATGGAGAAGATCACGAAGGTGACCACGATTAGGAGGATATGAGCCATGCCTTCAAAACCAAATGGAAATAAATGGGCTGACCTGCAAATGGCGCTTGCCGCGATCTCGGTAACCTCGGTCATTGCCTTTTGGAATTTGTTTGCCGGGATTGATAAAACCAAAGTGGATGAAAAAGCCAGCGTGGAACCGCAAGTGACGCCGGTGCCAACATCCACTGCGATTGTTGAAACTCTTCCGCCCACACCTGTGCCTACAATGCCCCCAACGGGATATAAGATTCTGTTTGGCGGCGTGGCTCCCCAGCCGCAGGTGATCGTGGTTCGCAAGCCGGGCGGCGGAAATAATAATACAGGTGGCGGCAATCCTTCTTCCGATCCTGTTGTGACCACAACATCTTCTTCGTAAAATGACTCTACATCGTTCGACCTTTCGCGCCATGGGAAGTGACATTCTCACAGCATTGGAAACTGACTCTGACACGGCTCCGGCTGTGTTGGAGGAAGTTCCCGGCTGGTTCGAGCAATGGGAGCAAGTCCTTAGCCGCTTCCGCATAAACTCGGAGTTGTCCTGCCTCAACCGGTCGGCTGACCAGACCATACCCGTCAGCCCTACCTTATGGGATGTTTATCAACTTTCGCTTTGGGCAGATGAATTCAGCAATGGCCTCGTCACTCCGACAATCCTGGATGCCATGCTTGAAGCCGGGTATGAGCATTCCTTTGAATCTCTCTCAAAGAATCAATGGACTTCCATGAGTCCACTGTTGGAAAGTGTGCATCCGCTTTCAAGTGTAGTGGCAGATTCTGAAACCCGCACCCTCACTCTTCCACGGGGGATACACCTCGATTTCGGCGGTGTGGCGAAAGGCTGGGCGGCGCATCAGGCGATGCAAAAGCTAAAAGAGTTCGGCCCATGTCTGGTCAACGCAGGAGGCGATATTGCTGTGAGCAGTCCGCGAAGGGATGGACGTGCCTGGAAGGTCGGTGTTTCCAATCCCTTTGAGCCCGACAAAAATTTCGATATTCTGCATGTAAAACAGGGTGGTGTGGCATCCTCCGGTCGTGATCGGCGTGTCTGGCGGCGCAATGGTCTTTTGCAGCATCATCTGATTCATCCGCTCACCGGTCAACCAGTGGAAACGAACGTGCTGCGGGTAACCATCATCGCGTCAACAGTTATGGAAGCCGAAGCCGCCGCCAAGACAGCCTTTATCCTCGGTGCAGACCAGGGCCTGGAATGGATCGAGGCCCATTCCTTTGCAGGCATCATACTCATGGAAACTGGCGAAGCATTCCATAGTCAGTCCATGCAGGAATATATAGGAGAATTATGAATACACAATCTCAAATTGATACAAATGAATCATCGGTTAACCTTCAATCTTTTTTGTTGTTCCTTTTGGCATCTGTTATCGGTCTTTTTTTTGCAGTTGTTTTGCTGCCCATCCTTTTACCGAACCTGGCTTTTTCTTTGAGCGGCGAAAGCCCAAAGATGTATTGGTATCTTTCCAGAGCCACAGCATTTGTCTCCCTCTCGCTTCTTTGGATATCAATGGCGCTTGGGCTGGGCATCACCAACAAACTGTCGCGTATATGGCCGGGGCTGCCAGCCACCTTTGCCATCCATGAATACGTGAGTTTGTTGGGCCTGGCCTTTGCACTTTTTCACGCCCTTGTGATCTTAGGCGACCATTACATTAACTTCACTCTTCTTCAGTTAATGATTCCTTTTAGCACCGTCGACTATCGTCCGTTTTGGGTGGGAGTGGGGCAGGTGGGCTTTTACATCTGGCTGATCGTCTCGCTTAGTTTTTACATCCGCCCAGTGATTGGACAAAAATTCTGGCGGCTTCTACATTACCTGAGTTTCGGCATGTATTTCATGGGCATCCTGCACGGCATCTTCAGCGGCACCGATACCACTCTGGATTGGGCTCAATCCTATTATTGGATCTCTGTTGCCAGCTTGCTCTTCCTTTTCTTTGTCCGCATTGTAGGAAGTTTAATGGATAAACTTTTCCCTGTTCGAAAACCGATTCCTGCTCCGCGTCCAACTCAGGGATAACTGCTTCTGTTTCCCAAACCGTCACTCCACTGAATCAAAACGGACAGCTCATTTACGAGGCTGTCCGTTTTTTATACTTCACGTATTTCGTATCACAATTACTCTTTGACTTCACCATCTACTACATTGCCATCAGCAGAAGCTGGCCCGCCTTCGGGTTGAGGCTGCCCGCCCTGGCCCTGGGCATACAATTGCTGACTCAGCGCATGGAAGGTGTTCTGTAATTCTTCCGTGAGTTTCTTGATCTTATCCACGTCATCACCTTGTGCGGCTTGCTTCAATTCGTTGACCTTGGATTCGATGGAAGCCTTCTCGGCAGATGGAACCTTGTCGCCGAGTTCACGCAATGCCTTCTCAACCTGATAGGTCATATTGTCTGCATCGTTCTTGACCTGGATCGCTTCACGGCGTTTCTTGTCGGCAGCTTCGTTCTGTTTGGACTCTTGCACCATGCGCTCGATGTCACTCTTGTTGAGATTGGTCGAAGCCGTGATGGTCACCTTTTGTTCTTTGCCTGTGGCTTTATCTTTCGCAGTCACATGCAAGATGCCGTTCGCGTCGATGTCGAAGGTCACTTCGACTTGCGGAATGCCGCGCGGTGCCGGTGGGATTCCGTCGAGGCGGAAGCGTCCGAGGCTCATGTTATCGCCAGCCATGGGGCGTTCACCTTGCAAGACGTGAATATCGACAGCGGTTTGATTATCCGCGGCGGTAGAGTATGTTTCGGTCTTACGTACCGGGATGGTGGTGTTGCGTTCGATCATGACGGTCATCACGCTGCCCATGGTTTCCACACCGAGAGAGAGAGGGG
>DAOQPR010000353.1:0-3432 GCA_035333265.1 Anaerolineales bacterium | reverse complement strand
ACGCCATGGCGCGCATCATGCGCTGGGTCATCCAGTTTTGATATTGGAGATTATCCGCCTGATTCAATCCTACGAGTTGACTCAACGCCTCCAGCTCCGCACGAGAAAGTGGCTCGCCGTTCATCAGCCTTTCCATGCGCTGACGGAGTTGCTCGGCAAAATTTTTCAACGCCTCTGCCAGCATCTGGATCTCTTCCGGCGACAAGTCATCCGATGGGTTGCCACCCATCTCCGGCGGAGTCCCGGAGCCGAAGAAGAGCGGGAAGAGCTTGTCGAAGGTGGGCAGATCCTTCACATCTTTAATCAATGTGGCGCGAAGAGACAATCGAAACGACTCGCGGTCTTGAATCCCCATCAAATCCACTGCCGAGAACGCCTCGGCAGATTCTGCAAGTGATACGCGCACCCCACTGGTGCGCAAGGCTGAGATCAATTGAAGGATGCGAGATTCCATAAAATTTGTTCCGTAGGGGCGGGGTTTCCCCGCCCTAGCACTATTTATAAACAGGGCGAGAGGACCTCGCCCCTACAAATTAATTTCCAGAGAACCGACCAAAATCATCTGCGGGCGGACGTTGTTTCGGGTTCTGCGGTGGATTCAACATCTGGCGTTTTGCTTTTTGCAGATCCGCTTCATGTTTCAACAAAACCGACAACGTATCTTCCAAGACATCCTTGTTCAAATTGGAGGCGTTCAATGCCACAAGTGCATTTGCCCAATCCAACGTTTCACTGATGGATGGCGACTTGCGCATATCGGCTTTGCGTAACCTCTGAACGAATTCCACAGCCTGTTGCGCCAGTTTGGGGTTCAAATTTGGCACCTTCAAATGGACGACTGCCAGTTCCTCCTGCAAGGTTGGGTAATCCACAAAAAGATACAAACAGCGGCGTTTCAACGCTTCGGAAAGTTCGCGGGTGTTGTTGGAAGTAAGCACGACCACAGGTCTGTGTTTTGCGGTGAGCGTGCCCAACTCTGGCACAGAGACTTGGAAGTCACTCAAGATTTCGAGCAGGAAGGCTTCAAACTCAGCGTCGGCGCGGTCAATTTCGTCAATGAGCAGAACGGTCGGCGTTTCGCTTAAAATCGCCTTCAATAGCGGACGTTGCAGCAAAAAGCGGGTCGAAAAGAAAACATCTTCTTCCTTGGCTAATTTATCCGCTGCTTCGCTCAATGACTCGGCTTTACCCAAAGTGTCGTTCAGCTTGTCGCGCAATAATTGCGTATAAAGCAATTGCTTGGAATATTCCCACTCGTACAACGCCTTGGACTCATCCAGTCCTTCATAGCATTGCAGGCGGATCAACTCGCGGCCCGTCGCGGATGCGATAGCTTTTGCGAGTTCCGTCTTTCCCACGCCCGCCGGTCCCTCTGCAAGAAGAGGCTTGCCGAGTTTCTGGGCGAGATATACGATCGTCGCAATTTCATCTGAAGCGATATATCTCTGCTTCGAAAGTTCAGATTTCACAGTTTTGGTCGAGTCAAAAACGGTAGACATATTTCTCCTTGTTGGATGATAACCATTTTTACGCACTTACATAAAACGCCCTGTGATACTCCACCTTTCCCAGCGGCACATCTTCACCGAAAGGAAGCGCCATAAAAAATTCCGGGGCGGGAGAGGCATGGTAGGTCAGACCAGGGATCGGTTTGAAACCGAAGCGCTGATAATACGCCGGGCTGCCTTCGAGCACACATCCTCTTGCGCCCAGTTCGCGCAGTCTTGTCAGTCCTTCTCGAATCAATTTGGAGCCGATGCCTTGCTTTTGATAACCAGGCGCGACTGAGATGGGACCAAGTCCGTACCAATCAATGAAGATATCGTTGATAGTTACAGGAGAGAACGCCACAAGCCCAACGATCTTCCTGTCCAATTCTGCCACCAGCGAGAGGGATAGCGTGCCCGCTTCACGCAAGCCATTCACGATAAGATGTTCCGTCGGATGATCGCTGAACTTGCCGAGGAAGGCCGCATACGTGATGCGCGAGATTTCATCGATATCCAGTGAGGTTTCTGTGCGAATGAGGATGTTCAATTTGGATTCTTTCATTTAGACGAGTCAACCCGGCGATTCCTGACGGCTGACTTATAAACTGATATTAAAGTGTTCCTTCAATATGTTCTCAAATTCATCTTCTGAACTCAGGGTTTTTTCTTCCCTTGTTCCATTCATGGTGTAAATGAGACGCATATTGCTTACTGTGTAACGTCCGTTTGGAATGGCCAGCGAACAAACTCGTTTTTGCGTAAAGGTGGATTCGGGTGATGTTTGATGATAATGGCACATGGCTTCGTAATCAGCCAATTGATGCGGGATACGATTGAAGCGATATTGTGGCTGCATGGATGCTTTCTCATCGTGGTTATTTTTCTCCGATAAGATGAACGCCTCCCCCTCCGCCGATAATTGATATGCCATGCCGCCCTGGCTTTGTTCTCCCCGAAAGTTGAAACGCAACGGCATCTGAAAAGAGTCTCCAAAGCCGACATCCACAAGATAGTCTTCTTCAAGGTGGACCATCAAGGTCATATGGTCGAATTCCGGCCCGAAGGCTCCATCGCCAAAAACTCCAGCCGAGAGCATGGTCACCCGATATCCAAGTTCACGCAGTAACCAGGTGAAAAGGCCATTTAATTCGTAACAAAATCCGCCGCGATTTCTCTGGACGATCTTGTCATACAGCCATTCATTGGTCAGGATGATCGGTTCTTTATAGTAGACGCTCAAATTCTCGAACGGCACAGACCGCATATGCGCCAACTGCAATTCCGTCAACGTTTGCAGATTGGGTACGATGGAGCCCTGATAATGGATGCGTTTCAAATAATCCTGGATGTTCATTTTTTGATCCAGCGTGGCTTGGTCAAAACCTCGGGTTTAAGAATATCATTTAATTCCTCTTTTGTAAGTAGACCTTTGGCTAGGACGATCTCGGTCACACTTTTGCCGGTGGCATAGGCTTCCTTCGCCACTGCACTGGCATTCTCATATCCAATAAATGGATTCAAGGCTGTAACGATCCCAACCGAGCGATTCATATGTTCATCAAGACGGTCACGATTGGCCGTGATGCCTCTCACACAGCGTTCCGCCAATGTGATACATCCGTTGCGCAGATAAATGAGACTATCGAAAAGGCTGTGCGCGATAATCGGCTCGAAGGCGTTGAGTTGTAACTGTCCGCCATCAGCCGCGAAAGAGACGGTAACATCATTGCCGATGACGAGAAATGCAATCTGGTTCACCACTTCCGGGATGACGGGGTTCACCTTGCCCGGCATAATGCTCGAACCAGCTTGTACAGCAGGCAGGTTGATCTCACCCAACCCCGTCCGCGGACCGGATGAAAGCAGGCGCAGGTCATTGCAGATCTTCGAGAGTTTTACTGCCACACGCTTAAGCACACCTGAGAGTTGTACGAATGAGCCT
>DAOQPR010000352.1:1319-3433 GCA_035333265.1 Anaerolineales bacterium | reverse complement strand
AGGGGGAACAGATAGTATCTGTCGATGTCAGAGAATGTGGACTGCAAGACATTGAAGGCGAATTGAAATCCGAATATAAGCAGAGCGGCGATGCCTTGCAATGCGTGACCGAGTCTTTTCCGTTGAATATTGATTTCCGCGTTTGCTGGTATGGGGTTGTTATGGATGGTTTCCATCTGGCGGTTTGCGCGCCGGGCACAAGGAGTACTTGCATGATAGTGAAGGCAACCTGGAAACGCCTGCTCCTGATCGCTGTATTTCTTTTTCTGCCGTTAAGTAAGGTACAGGCCCAAACCCCGGGTGGGGATGTTGTTCTCTTTGGAGATAACTATACCTTGGGAGAGGGTGAAACCCTAAACGGCAGTATTGTGGTCTTTGGCGGAGATATTGATATTCTGACAGAAGCAGTTGTTAACGATTCTGTTGCCATCTTCGGCGGAGACATGAGCATTGCTGAAGATGCAACCATTAATGGAGATATTGCCGTTTTTGGTGGTCAGTTGACCATTTCTGGCAAGATCAAGGGAACCGTGTTCTTGATGGGAGGTCAGGCTTTTCTGAAAGAGTCGGCCCTGGTGGATGGTGATATCGCAACATTTGGCGGACAAGTTTCGCAAGAGCCAGGTGCACAGATCACCGGAGATATAACCAACAATACGCCTCCCACTGTCGATGTACCCGATGCTCCAGATGCACCCGCTTCACCGAACATAGAGGTGAAGGTCAACCCCTTTATGGGTCTCATCAATGCGGTCAGTACAGCCATTGGCATGGGATTGATCGGTCTTTTGCTTGGGTTGTTTCTTCAACCACAGTTTGAACGATCCGCTGCGGCCATAACCAGTCAGCCTTTTGTAGCAGGCGGATTTGGCGCTTTGGCATTTTTTGTCGGCCCATTTGTATTGGTGATCATGGTTGTCACTCTTTTCCTGATCCCTGTTGCCGCAGTTGGAGCCTTGGTCATATTCCTTGCCTGGCTATTCGGAATGATCGCCCTTGGGCAGGAAGTTGGCGAGCGTTTTACAAGGGCTATCAATCAATCCTGGGCGCCAGCCATTACAACCGGGTTTGGTTCCTTCTTATTGATGTTGGTTACTGGATTGGTGGGGCTTGTCCCCTGTGTAGGCTGGCTGCCATCCTTCCTGCTCTCTTTGGTTGCGACTGGCGCTGCGCTTATGACCTGGTTTGGCACGCGAAACCCACCTGGGTCTGCTCCAGCGGTGCAGGTCATAGAAACCATTCCGCCTGCCTCATAAATAGACCTCTTGCGAAAGTCCCTAAATATAAAGAGGATTCCGAAAGTGCTACTTTCGGAATCCCTGCCTGAAGGAGAACTTCAGGATCCCAATTTAGTTATGCAAGAAGTCTAATGATAAAACCGCCTCGGAATACTTCGAGGCGGTTTGTTTTTCAATTCAACTGGTCACTCTTTCAACAACAAGGCCAGGGGAGAAGCAACCAACACCATACCTGTGGTAAGAGTCAACACATAGGGGAAACCATATAACTCCGCCAAATGACCGGTGTATAACAATCCCAATGCCCCTGATGAAAAGATGAATCCCAGCACCAGCCCGGAGGCAAGCGCCATTCCGCCGGGAATAATGCGTTGTGCAAGCACTACCATGATGCTATGCACTGCACCGGTGAATGCTCCTGCTAATGGAACAAGCACATACAGCCACCCCGACCAGCCAACCAGGCTTGTAATATAGATGGGAAAAGCAGCAAGAAGTAAAACTCCGGAGGCGATAAATCGTTTGGGGAATCGGTCTCCGAGATACCCACCGATCACATTTCCAAGCGCGGAGCCGCCCATAAACAACCCTGCCATACTTCCATAGACCGTAGCTCCCTGCCCCAAATCCTTGATGTATTTCGGAATGAGGTTAACCATGTTCGATTGTGCCCAGGATTGCAATGCCGCCACCACTGCCAGTACGAGAATAAAGGTCAGGCCAACCTTTGCACGGACAGCCGCTCCCGAACCGGCAGGTTTAGGATGTGGATGGTTATCCCGTAGTTGATACATCAAGGTCATACCAATGGGAATGGAAACAATGGGGAGAATGTACATTCCAGGGATCTTTAGTGATGCCAGGATCAAACCGGTG
>DAOQPR010000352.1:0-1309 GCA_035333265.1 Anaerolineales bacterium | reverse complement strand
ATCGGGCCTGCAAAATGACCAAGCTGGCCCGCCATAAAAAACAAGGATGTGGATGTCGTCTCCCTGCCCTTCATTAAATCCCGTCCACGCAGGGCCGCTTGAACGGCACCAACCGGATGAAACGCTGAAGAACCCAAAGCGGCGATAATAAGGCAGATCAGCCCAAGGTTTCCTGGAAAGAAAATGGCGCCGGAATAGAAAATGGTCATCCACAATACGCCGCCGGCCGCCAGCCAGCGTGGACCGGTGCGGTCTGAAAGCCAGCCAAAGAAAGGCTGAGTCAACGCAGAGGCCCAGATGTAGATGGTAGAAAAGAGAGCGATCTGCGATTCACTTAGACCAAAATAGGTCAGCAGGACCGGGCGGCTGGCATTGAACGTATCCACCATGAAGTGGCTTAGGGCAACAAAAGAAAAGAGGGAGTCGAAGAAAATGGGCATGGATAGTTAGCGGTAGAGTTGATGTTCTTCAATATAGTTGTAAACTTCAGATGCAAGGTAGTAACGGTACATTTCGCCGGTGTAGATTCTTCGGCGCAATTCACTGGAGGAAACGCGTTGCAGTAGCGCATCCAGATATTGGATTTTTTGTGTGATGCCAGGAAGTTTGGCCTCAAGCGGGGTGATGTCGGTGTAGTCGCCTGGGCGGCGCATCACGCCAATTTTGGAGACCGCAGTTATCAGGTCCGTGCTGAGGCGCCAGCTTGGTAGATTCCAAAGCGAGTCACCGCCGATCAACAAAAAGAGTTCAGCATCCGGCTCCTGTTTGGCGAGCAGGTGCAGGGTATCGACGGTGTAATGTGGTCCGGGGCGGTCGATCTCGATGCGGGAAAGTTCAAAGATCGGGTTGCCAGCCAACATGGCCTGAAGCATGGGCAGGCGATGGATAAGCGGTGTAACCGGATTTTCCTGCTTATGCGGCGGGTCGGGGGTTAGTACCCACAACAGACGGGTAAGGTGAAGCTGAGCAGCGGCTTCCCCTGCCAGAATAAGATGGCCGATATGCGGCGGGTCGAAGGTGCCGCCGAAGACTCCGATGCGTTGAGACATGTGGCAAAGTATACCCTTTTGGGCATGAACTATCACAAAGTGTTTGTTATTCTCTTGGTGGTATACTGCCAGCATGACCTCCAACCCGACAATTATCAGCGCAACTTCTCCTTTGAAGCGCATCATGCATGCCGTGCGTATGATCGAAAAAGGGGAATATGACTCGCTCATCCTTCGTGAACTAATGGCTGAAAGCGGGGAACTCGGTCAACTGGCGCGTAAGTTGGATGAAATGGCGCTGATCGTTCTACACCGCGACA
>DAOQPR010000351.1:0-3433 GCA_035333265.1 Anaerolineales bacterium | reverse complement strand
TCCTGCCACCAAGGAACCGACAAATGAGCCTGCCGAAGAAACCGCCGACCCATCGGCAGGCTCCAGCGGATTGGGTGACTCACGCTACCCGGAATTCGGAAACGGCGGCTACGATGCCCAAACCTACACGCTTGACATCACCGTTAACGATGTGACCTCCAGCGACCTTACAGCCACCACCACCATTGAAGCCACCGCCGCGCAGGCGTTGAGCCGCTTCAACCTGGATTTTGCCGGGTTCGAGATCACCAGCCTCATGGTCAATGACGAGGCGGCAGAATTTGAAAGAATAGGCCAGGAGTTAACGGTCATCCCTGCCCAGCCATTGGAAAATGGCGAAAAGTTTATTGTCTCCATAAGTTATGAAGGCATTCCCGACGCGATGCAATCGCAGGCGCTGCCTTTCCCAACCGGCTGGATCGTTTATGAGAATGGCATCTTCGTACTGAGCGAGCCGGATGGCTCTGCAAGTTTTTATCCGGTGAATGACCACCCGCTCGATAAGGCGCTCTACACCATTATCGTGACCGTGCCCAAACCATATGAAGTCGCTGCAAATGGAATTCTTGAAGAAACGACTGATAACGGTCAAAGCGTCACCTACCACTTCAAGGTTCGCGACCCAATGGCGAGCTATCTCACAACCATCAACGTCACAGATTTTGATCAGGAGACGATGGAATCAGATGGCGGTGTTCCGATCCGAAACTATTATGCGGCCAGCCTGCCTGATAATATTCGCAAACCCTTCGCACGTCAGGGTGAAATGATCGATTATTTCAGCGAAATCTTTGGCCCATATCCATTTGAAGTCTACGGCGCATTGGTGATGGATACCGAATTCGGTGCCGCGCTTGAAAACCAGACCATGTCCATCTTTGGCGTCGACATGGTCGACGCAAATGACATTGAAGGCACAGAATCGGTTGTGGCGCATGAACTTACACACCAATGGTTTGGCGACAGCATTAGTGTGGCCGATTGGGGTGACATCTGGCTCAATGAAGGTTTTGCCACCTATGGCGAGGCTTTGTGGGTGGAATACGATTATGGTGAAGCGGGTCTCAAACAATGGGTGGAAGACATTTATAACGAAGTGAAATCGTATCCCGATTTCTACCCCCCGCCCGGGGCTCCTGCTGCCAATAATCTGTTTAACGGCGGCGTTTACCTGCGCGGTGGGCTGACCTTGCAGGCTTTAAGAAGCACCGTCGGTGATGAAGCCTTCTTTGAAATTTTGCATACATACTACGACCGCTACAAATATGGCAACGCCACCACCGAAGATTTCATTGCGGTTGCAGAAGACATTAGCGGTACAGACCTCGGCAACTTCTTCGATGCCTGGCTTTATGATGAACAACTTCCCCCCATTCCGGAACTAAATCTGCAATAAGCGATGAGACAGTCACCATCAGGTGACTGTCACTTTTTTAACTCAAAAATGTATGCATGGTCTGATTCATAGATCATTGTGAACACCGCTGAATTTTTTACTGAATTCCCCAATTGTTTCAGGGGAGTATTGTCGTCTGTCGTATCCGGATTCAGCACAATAAGATAGTCATACTCCACATGATTGCGCAGCGCCCACTCATCGACACATGCAGCATCATGGCAATGTTGAAAGGCGGTTAATTCGCTGTACCAGGGAAAGAAGTTTTCACCATAGGTCCATTCGAGGCCTTGTAATGTTGTCACACTTCGTTGGCCTGCCAGAGCCGGAAACCATTCCTGCCAGGGATCGGAAAGCGAAAAATCACGACCCGTGGCAAGCAGGAACGTTTTGGTGCCTTTCACATTTTCCCTTACCCAGGCAAATACCTTCAAATCCTCTGCCTTCAAACTGGAATTGACCAGCTGAAAGTTTGAAATAAAAGCCGTGATGACAAGCCAGACCATTAGGCCGAATATCAGGTTAAGACTTCCACGCCTCATGAACACCGCCTCTACTTGCTCGTCTTTCAGTCGGCTGATCCACTCTGCAACCTGAACAAACCCTCTTGCCGCCAGAGTTACGGTCAGGAACAGAGTCATTCCTCCTCCAGCCAGCGGGTCGATCAATACTGTACTGATCACCCACGCGATCGAAAAAAAATCTTTTTGTTTGACTGCAATAGGTGTACCGATGATGGCCAACAGGAGGACAGGCAGGAAATTAAGATCCTTGAGCGTGTCAGCAGAGAAAAGCGTGAGATAGGATTCCAATTCCCGCGGCCTGGAATGACCTGCTGAAAGCAAGGTATTTAATCCATGCTGAGAGATCACCGTTCCCCACCACGGAGCGCTCAACAGCGCCACACCCAGCCCCATGAATATTGCGGAGATCACTCCGCGTTTGTTGAGGCCAAAGAAGAGAAATATCAGTAACCCGCCAAGGGCCGCATGAAGCGCCGTCTGTGGGTGGCTGGTAACGGCTCCGGCGCCAAAAAGAATGGCAAGCAAAAGGTGCCGGTGTTGATAATTCCTGAACATTTGAATGCTTTGCTGCATCATTAACAATAGAAACAGGATGCCCAGGGAACGTGTTACTCCACCGCCCATTACAACCCAAACAAAAGATGTTCCACAAAAGGTATATAACAAGGTTGCCAGTGCTGCTGTAAGCCGTGATGGGAGAATTTCCTTGGCAAACAGGTAAAAGGCGGGAATACAGAGAGAGGTAATGAAAGCTGGAAGATAGGTAAAGATGGATAGGTCAGAACCAGGTATGAGCGTAGAAAGAAGCGCGGTGATATAAAATCCCAATGGAGGGTAGACGAAGGGAATCTGAGAGTGGTTGTAGGTTGTAAATTCAGGCAGCCTGAAATCATTCGCCTTTAGATCCTGCACCATGATGTAGAACATTCCGCCGTCATTGAGCGGAAGGCCGTTTGTAATTCCAGGATAAAAGCGGAGTATGATGCCGAACATTAAGGCAGTAAAAACCAGTAGATTGGGCAGATCCAGTTTTCGGTTCATTGGATGTTCAATATTTCCCTGACAATGGGAGTGAGGCCCGCAAAGAAAAATTCCACGGCGATCACCATCACGATCAGACCCATCAAACGTAACATCACCTTGTTGCCATTCTCTCCAATAATGCGTGTGACTTGTTTTGCGCCGAGCAATAGCAAATAGGTGAAGAGCAAAATCATAGCGATCACCCCAAGTACGATACCTTGCTCCACCATCGAATCGGCTTCGTTCATCAAAAGGATGGCGTTGGTGATGGCGCCTGGTCCGCAGATGATGGGAATGCCCAATGGTGTGATCGAAATATCATTAATGTACTCATGCGTCGTCTCATCGTCGAACTGGGTGCGGGTGAGGCGAGCTTGCAGCATTTCGTACCCCATAAAGAAGAAGATCACCCCGCCCACCACCCGTAAACTATCCACAGAGATGGAAAAGAAGCGGAAGATCCATTGCCCGGTCAGTGCAAAGGCAAATA
>DAOQPR010000350.1:0-3451 GCA_035333265.1 Anaerolineales bacterium | reverse complement strand
ATAATGTACCGTTGTTCGCATCCCACACACGCACATCCTGACAGCCAGCGCCGGTAAGTAGTTTCGTCCCATCCGGCGACCAATCAGGTTGTCCGCTTTCTTCCGTTGTAATGTGATAAAGCGTCTTACCAGTGTCGGCGCTCACCACCAATATGCCGCCATTCTCCCAACCAATAGCCAGGCGTTTACCATCCGGCGAAAAATCCAACCTGCGCCATTGATAAGTATTCAACGGAAGAAACCAGATTTCATGTTGCGTTTTGGTTTCATAACCATAGACCCCCAGCGCCGTATTCACAGCCAAAAATTTACCATCCATGGAAAGCGCCATGGACGAGACCTGCCCTTTGCCCAGTCGGGTGATGGGAGTCATTGTCGTCAGCGAAACCGGTTGTGAAGATGGAACAGGTTCAGGCGATATGTCAACTTGCTGGTAGTCTGCACCGATTTGAATCAAGAACCCATAGGATGCATAACCCAAACTCTGCCAGGATGCATCAATTCGGACAATATAGAGACCATTTTCGCTACCTAATTCCCCTTCTTGAAAGGGATACTCAATTCTAGTTTTCGGAGGTAACCCTGCGCCCCATATTTCAGCCGATTCCCATTTCCATAAGCGATGGAAATCATCCATCCCTTGAAGTTCCTGTCCCTGTTCAATTGGCATGACAAACATCGTCACCTTATCCGGCGCAAGTTCGGTTTTGAATTGAATTTGAGCATTGGCTGGGAATTCAGTCAATACCAATCCATCATGTGGAGTGGAAATGCCTGCCACGTCATAGCACGTATTGATGCCTGTGCTTGTCCAGCAATAGGAGCCAAGACCTGCTTCCTGCATCTGTTCATTTACCTCAAGCACGGCAGCAGGGGGCAATTCAGAATTATTTGGAAGCGGAGGCAAATATGCAATTGTGGTTGGAATTACAGTGGGTTGTGGATTTACTGGCCTGCACGCGGTTAGCAAGATTAATATTAAAGTAACAGGTTGGAAAAGCTTGGTTTTCATTTTATTGCCTCCTGTGACTGTACCAATCATACCAAAAATTACAGGAGGCAAATCTACGATTCGCTGACGATCACCCTATGTATGTTTCCATGTTCTCGGTGAGTTGCTCGGGCGAACTACCCCACCACTCGTATCTCGCGCGGCATGTCGGAGAGACAATCAGCACCGGTCTCGGTGATGACCAAATTATCTTCGATGCGCACGCCGTTGCGGCCAGGCAGGTAAATGCCGGGCTCCACGGTGAAGGCCATGCCGGGTTCCATCAATGCCATGTTATCGCCGCGCATGTAGGGGGCTTCGTGGCCTTCCATACCGATGCCGTGACCGGTGCGATGGGTGAAGTATTTGCCATAGCCCGATTTTTCGATCACTTCGCGGGCGGCATGGTCCACTTTGGTACAGGGCGCACCCGGCTTTGCGGCTTCACGCCCGGCAGCGTTGGAAATTTGCACGATCTGATGAATCTTTTTATATTCATCCTCCACCTCGGCCACGGCGAAGGTGCGCGTCAGGTCTGAGATGTAACCATCATAGGCTGCGCCCCAATCAACCACGAGCAAATCACCGGCCTGGATTTTTCGATCCGTCGGGGAAGCGTGCGGGTTGGCAGAGTTCGGCCCGGCTGAAACAATTGGCGCAAAGGGCATCTCGGGTTCGGAGCCGTGCCGAAGCAACTGCACCACCAACTCGGAGGAAAGCTCTCGCTCGGTCATGCCGATCTTGATGTGAGGCAACGTCGCTTCCAATGCATCCTGGGCAATTTTCACTGCCTTACGCATGGCATCCACTTCCAGAGTGTCCTTCTTCAAACGCAGCGCGGTCAACACATCGGATGCATCGGGATACTCAGCCTCGGGCGCACCGGCCTGCACATGTCGGAATTCCATGAGGCGCAGTTCACGCGGCTCGACGCCAATACGCTTCCCATCCAGACCGAGGGACTGGGCAGCCTTACGAAAGACATGATCCCACTCTGAGGGATTCTCTCCATAAGGAAAGGCATGCACTTTGTAGGGGAAATCTTCCACCTTGAGCATTTCCAACTCTGGCAGGACGAGGGCAGGTTCATGCCCTGGCGCAATGAACAGAACAATGGGCCGTTCCATTAAGTGAAATGTTGCGCCGCTGATATATTTCAGCGTTGGCCCCGGATTCAGAATAACCGCATCCAGGTTCGAGGTGCGAAGGGAGGCGGTGAGGTTTTCAAGTCGCTTTGAGATCATGTGAACTCCTTATGCAGGCAGTGTATCAGATTCCCGCCTTGCTTCTAAAAATGTCATCCAGAAGCAATGTTTTTAGAACATAATTCCAACGTGACTCAATCGGGTTTATGTTTTGCATTCGAGAAGAAATAAGAGATCCAATCGACGACGATGGGCAGGAGAGCTTCGAGCGTCGTTACGATGCGGAACCACCAAGGGATAATGAGACTGCGGCGCGGACGGCGGGCGACATCCAGCACACGGCGGGCGACGTATTCGGAACTCATGCGAATGTTGAATGTAGAGCGAAAGGATTGATAGGCTTTGTTGCGGCCAACATGCCTGCCGAATTCGGTGGAGGCGGGACCGGGATAGATGCCGCTGACTTTGATGCCGAAGGGAGCCACTTCGCGGCGCAACGAGTCGGTGAATGCGCGCGCCCCGGCTTTGCTGGCAGAATAGCTGGCGATGAGCGGCGGCGAGATCAGCCCGGCCACGGAAAGCATGTTGATGATGTGACCCTCTCGGCGGGCTAGCATGTGAGGAAGTACGCGGCGGGTGACGGTCATCATACCGATCAAGTTGACGCGAACAAGCAGGTCGATGTCGCGTTCGATGCTGTGTTCCTCGTACCAGCCCACGCGCCCAATGCCCGCGTTGTTGAAGAGGATGTCGATGCGGTCGTAGAGGTCGAGCGTGGCTTGCACCATGTTTTCTACGTCATCTGGATTGACGATATCCACCGGCACGGCGATGGCTTCACCGCCTGCCTCCTGAATTTTGGCAACGAGGAATTGCAGACGGTCGATGCGCCGTGCGGCAACGACAACCTTGCAGCCCGCTTTGGCAAACAGCAGGGCGGCATCTTCGCCAAACCCGGAGGATGCGCCGGTGATGAGCACGACTTTGTTTTCGAGGGGGATGGGGAAAAGGTTCATGGCTGCCCTATTGTAGTGGGTTTGGAGTTGGGTGTTCATTTCAATTCTATCGCTAGTTTCGTAATTTAGTGAGCTTTATTATGAAAGGTAGGGTTTGGGTAAGAAGGTTGACAAATCAAGATTGTTTTATAATGAATGTATCAAACCCCAAGGAGGGCAATTATGATAACGTTTCAAACTTCAACTCACAAATATTATAGGTTTTTCGTACCCCACTCAGCGCCCAAGCGGACGGGACATCTATGCCGGTTTGGGCGATAATTGTCCCAGCGTAAAGGAGGTAATACAGAATGAAAACC